>DAOWFF010000010.1 GCA_030638105.1 archaeon
CTAAATGTCTTAACAAAAAATATGTCCTGTGATGAAAATGCCCACTTGAATTTAAAACGACAAAATCTTGTTTTGGGAGTCCTTCTAAAAAGGGTTCTTGGCTTTTATTATATAAACAATCTTGAGTAAATTCAATATTCCACTTCACTCTTTTCGGCTTTCCTAACAATTCAAACATCTTATCCAATGAAAATGAATCCCGATTATTCCATTGTTCTTCTGCACCAACAGGTCTTTCTAACACATAAGTTTCTAACATAAAAAATTATTAATGACTCTGCTTTTAAATTTTTCTAAAGAAAACTAATCGCCCATTTAGCCATTAAAACAAAAAGCAAGAATAAAAGAAAATAAGTCATTACAGAGAACATTTTTTCTGAAGTTTTTTTAGAGCCAGTAATTCCTAAAAAAGTTAGATAAAAAAATCTTCCTCCGTCGAGAAATCCGAGCGGGAGCATATTGAAAAACGCGACAAGTAAATTGATAATTAATATCCACCAGACCAAATCGTAGATGAAAACTGAAAAATCGCATTTTGGTTTGTAATAAACATCAGGATCTTTGAAAGAGGAAATTGCATTGTAAATTTTTGCACTTATTTTTTTATTATTTGTTCTGTCCATAAATCCTATTCCCAACCAGGTAGAATCAATATCTGGATGTTTTTCTAAAACAAGTTCAAATTCCAAGATTTCTTCTCCAGTAGTTGTTTTGATTAAAACTTTTTCCCCAACAGAATATTTTAATAATTCCTCGCTCAGCATTTCTTTATTTTTTATTGAAACTCTGTTAATTTCCATTATTGCTCCAACCAAACCAGCATTTATTGCAGGTGCATCATTGTATAACCCGACAAAGCCCTGATTTTCTTTTTGCATTTCCAAAAAATCTTTGGTGGCAACATAGGTTTTGCCGTCGGCAGTTATCTGATTTAATTTTTTTTCTTCCATTCTTTCCAGAACATCCTCAAAATTAGGAGAATTAATTTCAAATCCATTTACTGAGGAAATTCCTGCAACCCCGACGACAGAGTAAGCATAATCAGCGAATATAACACCTGATGAAGTGAATGAAGTAGAAAAAACTAAAATTAAAATTAAAAAGAACAAAATTGTAACGAGAATATTTGCAAAGACCCCTGCAGACAAAATGCTCATCTGTTCAAATTTTGTTTTTCTGTTCATTTGTTTTTCGTCTTGCTCTACAAATGCTCCTGTAACTGCTGGAAAATATTTCAAAAATGCAAAACCCGTGCTCTTAATTTTTACTCCGTATCTTCTCGCGAAAATTCCGTGAGAAAATTCATGAATAGTTGCCACAATTATTAACGCCAAAATAAAATATGTAAAATAAAATGGGGGGAAAAAACTCTCCAATCCGAATAACTTGGGGAAATAAGGAATTAAAGGCATTAATGGAGGAGCCCGAATTACCTGTGAAATCGGGGTTGTTAAATAAACATAGACGGTCTGAAAAATTAAATATAAAATTCCTGCCATTAAACAATACCCAGTTCCAATAGAAATGTAACTTAAAAACTTCAGAGATTTTTGGTATTTGTTTCCGACATAATCAATTAATTTTATTCCCCATTTTGTTTTATACAAAAACAAAACTCCTTCTTTTTTCAGATTCTTTTTTTTTGTGTAAAGAAAAACTGAAATAAAAATTGCAAATAGGACTAACAATACAATGTCATAAATAATAAAATTCATTTTAGTTTCACTTCTTTTTTATCGGTCTAAATGCGTTTTTTCCGCATTTTCGACATTTAACTTTACCTTTTAAAATTTTTTGCGGATCTGCTCTAATTTTGCTACTGCATTTTTTACAAACAAAAATGTTTTTGAAAAGTCGGTTTTGTGCTTCTGGAATTTTTGCCATTTATATTTTCCTCTTTACAATTAACTCGCCTTCAATATCCCAGTATTCTACATTGGAATTTTCGTGGAGTTCTGATTTTATTTCGTCTGAACATGGAATGTCGAATGTTTCAAAACTTTCTAAATCCATTATGTTAATTTTTTCGCCGACTGAAAGCACCTGTGCTTTTCTTTTATTTACTATCGGAACTTCAAATTTGTCGTGGCCTGGAATCACAAAGACCTTTTTTTGTCCTGAAACCATGCCTGTTGCCTCCACCCTAACTTTAGCGTGTCCGTGCTTCCCTGTTTTGCTGATATCAACCTTTTTAACGACGTGGGGCTTTCCATCAATCATAATATTAGTTCCAACTTTTGTTTCTGTTGCATTGATTATTTTTAAAACCATAAATTATCCAAAAGAAATAGATTTATAAAAGTTTTTGATTAGGAAAATAAAATGGAATTAAAGAAAAAAGATTTTATTGAAATAAAATTCACAGGAAAAACCGCGGACGGGGAAATTTTTGATTCAAACATAGAGGAGGATTTGAAAGACATGGACTCAAATGCTAAAGCAAAACCTTTTGTTTTTTGTCTTGGCGAGGGAATGTTTCTTAAGGGAATTGAAGATTTTTTAATTGGGAAGGATACTGGAAAATATAAAATTGAACTTGAGCCAGAAAAGGCATTTGGAAACAGGGACGCGAAACTTGTCCAGATGATTCCGATGAAGGTCTTTATAGAGAAGCAATTAAACCCTGCTCCAGGAATGGTTTTGAATTTTGACGGAAGAATTGCAAAGACGCTAACGGTTTCAGGAGGAAGGGTAATGGTTGATTTTAATAATCCGTTAGCAGGGAAAAATGTTGTTTATAATTTAGAGGTCTTAAGAAAAATAGAAAACACAAATGAAAAAATAAAGGCGTTTAATGAATTTTTGTTTAAGAAAGATTTTAAGTTTGAAATAAAAGACAAAAAATTAATTATAAATGTTGAAAAACAGATGGTTAAATTTGTTGAAATGTTCAAGGAAAAATTCAAAGAAATTTTTGGGCTTGGGTTAGAGGTTATGGAAGAAGGGAAGAAAGAAGAGAAAAAGCCAATTAAGTAAAATAAAACCTCTACAAACATCACAATAATTCTTATAAACAATAGTTGATTATTTTTTCAATGGAAGATATTTACAATCAGCACCAAGAAACCCAAGTTAATAATAATCAGGATGTTTCGCCAAGTTTGTCGTCGGGAGTGAGAGAAGTTGATGTGGAACTGGCAGAACTTTTAAAACAACAGTCAGCCAAAATTAAGGTGATTGGTGTTGGGGGTGGAGGCGGTAATTCTTTGAGCAGGATGAAAGAAATCGGGATTAAAGGGGGAGAATTTATTGCTGTGAATACTGATGCTCAGGACTTGTTATATGCTAATGTTGACCAGAAAATTTTGATTGGAAAAGAACTGACTCAGGGTCTGGGTGCAGGAAGTAATCCAAAAGTCGGAGCAGAGGCAGCTAAAGAATCAGAGTCAGAAATAAAGAAAAAAATTGCAGGAAGCGATATGATTTTTATTACATGTGGTTTGGGCGGAGGAACAGGAACCGGTGCTGCACCAGTGATTGCTGGATTGTCAAAAAAGCAAGGTGCCTTAACTATCGGGGTTGTAACTTTGCCTTTTACAATTGAAGGAAGAAAAAGAATAGAAAATGCAATGGATGGTTTAGAAAGAATGGAATCAGTTGTTGACACGCTGATTGTAATTCCCAACGACAAACTTCTTGAACTGGCACCTGACTTGCCGTTGCATACTGCGTTTAAGATTTCTGACGAAATTCTGACAAATGCGGTTAAGGGCGTGACAGAACTTGTAACAACTTCTGGTTTGGTTAATCTTGATTTTGCAGATATAAAAACAGTTATGATAAATGGGGGAGTTTCGCTAATCGGAATGGGCGAATCAGATAGTGCTGAAAGATCCACTGAAGCAGTAGAGAAGGCATTTCAGAATCCGCTTTTAGATGTTGACATTTCAAATGCCAGCGGGGCTTTAGTGAATATTGTCGGAGGGCAGGACATGAGTTTAGACGAATGCAAATCCGTGATAGAAACTATTGGAAACAAATTAAGTCCTGATGCAAAATTGATTTGGGGGGCACAAATTTCCGACGACATGGAAAAATCAATGCGGGTTTTGCTGATAGTAACAGGAGTAAAAAGTTCCCAGATTCTTGGGCAGGGAGAAACACTTGATAGTTTAAAACACAAGGAAATTGAAGAAGAACTTGGGATTGAATTTTTTGAATGACAGTAGATGATTTAGTAATTAAACTGAGCGAATATTTTTCTATAAAATTATGTAAATGGAATTTTGTTAGTTTTGAGAAGAATGGTTTATGTCAGGGTCAATTAGAAAATTGTAAATATTGCGAACGATATGGAGACACTTACCTTTGCAAGAAAAAAACATATACTCCAATTCTAAAACCAAGTTTGAATTTTGTTTAGTCCTTAAGTTTTAAAAACCCATTAGTCGTTTTTTTGTTTATGAAAAAAGTTTTAATTTTTACAAAGTCGTTTTTTGTTAAATGTAAAAGGGTCTGGTTTGCTTTGAAAAAACCATCGCGAAAAGAATTTGAAACCATCGCAAAGGTCTCTGCGATTGGCGTCGTGATTTTAGGACTTCTCGGCTTTTGCATTTCAATTGTCATGAAAATCTTTGTGAAGTAAAATTTATAAAGTCATTTTTTTAAGTAATATTATTATTCTTTAATAATTATTGATATTAAAGGATAGGCAGGACAAGATGATTTTTATTATTAAGGTTACAACAAACAAAGAAGAAAGGGCAGTTGACATGATTGCCGAAAGAATTGAAAAGAAAAACATAGACGCGTTTTCGGTTTCGCGTCCGCACGGATTACGAGGATACATTCTTTTGGAGGCAGAGAACAGGGAAACGGCAGAAGAGTCAGTGTTTAATCTTCCTTATGTAAAGGGAATTATCGGAAAAACAATAAGTTACGAAGAGGTTAAGAACATGCTTGAGCCATCAGCGACGACAATTTCAATTAAAGAAGGCGACATTGTTGAAATGATTTCTGAACCGTTTAAAAAAGAAAAAGCAAAAGTTTTAAGAATAGACAAGCAGAAAGAAGAAGTTGTAGTGAGCTTGCTTGGGGCGGTTGTTCCATTGCCAGTTACAGTTAAATTAGATAATGTAAAAGTTATCAGACGGGAAGATGAAGAATGAAAATTAAACTTTTAGTTGAGGGCGGAAGCATGAAGCCAGGACCTGTGCTTAGTCAGAAGCTTGGACCTATTGGAATTAATATTAAGCAGGTTATTGAAAAAGTAAATGAGGCGACGAAAAATTTTAAAGGTCTGAAAGTTCCAGTTGAACTTGACATTGAGGCATCAACAAAAGAATTTGATGTGCAGGTTTTTTCTCCGCCTGTTTCAGAATTAGTAAAAAAAGAATTGGGAATTGAAAAGGGTTCTGGTGAGCAGGATAAAACTAAAGTTGCGAATGCGTCAATAGAACAAATTATTTCTGTTGCAAAAACAAAATTACCGAACATGCTTTGCAAAGATTTGAAATCGGCTGTTAAAACAGTGGTTGGAAGTTGCGTGAGCTTGGGAATTTTAATTGAAAATAAATCTGCTTATGAAACTGAACATGACATAGACCATGGAAAATATGACAAAGAAATACAGGACGAAAAAACAGATACATCTGAAGAGAAAAAGGCAGAACTTAATAAATATTTTGAAGAGATAAAGGGCGAGCAGGAAAAGAAGAAGAAAGAAGAAGAGGCAGTTGCTGAGGCAGAAAAAGAAGCTAAAGAGAAAAAGACCGAAGAAGGTAAAGAAGATTCAACAGAAGAAAAACCAGAGGAAGCAAAGCCAGAGGAAGAAGAAAAGAAATAGTTTTATAAATTCTCATGCACCTTATTTTTGATGGGGCTGTGGGCCAGCTTGGTAAGCTTT
The DNA here is from genome assembly GCA_030638105.1 of archaeon. GTDB lineage: Archaea > Nanobdellota > Nanobdellia > Pacearchaeales > GW2011-AR1 > DAOWFF01. The sequence goes on from DAOWFF010000010.1 coordinate 5,846, forward strand.
CAGGTTTGGGACCTGACGACCCCGGTTCAAATCCGGGCAGCCCCATTGGAGTTTAAATTAAATATTTGAAAAGAAGAAAATGGAAAGAAAAAATAATCATGAATTAAGTGAAGTAAATAAACAAATAGCCAAATACAAAAGACATTTTATTGGGGATATACTTGGGATTATTTTTGGGGTTTATTTAACTCTAACAATAGTATTTTCCATAATCGGCATACCATTCATCATATTTGCCTTAATATTCTTAATTATTCATAAAAATAAATTAAATAATTTGAAAATCATAAAAGCGAGAGCAGAAGATAAAAAATAAATTCAAAACACAACATTTTAAAAACCAATTTTCTAATTTATAATATATTAAACTATTCGTTTAACCTTCTGCGTGCGATTTTTAGTAGGAGTGCCGAGCGATTTCGCGAGAGAAACCGATAATCCAGTGACGAGCGAGGTCGGGAGTTGTAAAAAATCGTCCAACCGCACAGAGAGGGAAGGTTACGCGAAGGAAACCGTAGGTGTCCTCGCATGGCTACAAAATTAAAAAAAACAAAATCAGCAGGAAGGTTCGGAGCAAGATATGGAAAAAGAACCAGAGCAAAATTAGTTAAAGTTGAGACCAAACAAAGAGTAAAACAAAAGTGTGGTTTTTGCGGAAAATTAGGAGTCAAAAGATTGTCCAAAGGAATTTGGCAATGTTCAAAGTGTAATAAAAAATTCGCATCAAATACATATTATCTAGATTAAAATGAAACATAAAATAAATAAATTAAAAGGATTGCCCTTGCGCGATTTTAGAAGGATTGCAATAAAAAAATCGCTTAACCGCACAGAAAGGGAAGGTTACGCGAAGGAAAGTAAATTAGGAAATTTCCATGTTTCCCGACGAAACTTGGGAAAAACCATAGGTATCCTCGCATGGTAACTTATAAATGCTTTAAATGTGAGAAAAAAATTAACAACACTATTTTGGAAAAGAGATTTGTCTGCCCTCATTGTGGGAGCAAGATTTTTTATAAACCCCGAACTAAAGTAAAAA
>DAOWFF010000026.1 GCA_030638105.1 archaeon
AGATATTGAATCATTAAAGGAAGATACTAAAAAACTATACTTTTCTATTGGAAAGAATCATGTCAGAGAAAGTATTGACAAAAAAATATTTGATGCAAATTTTGTATCAGAAGTTCCGGGTGTTGATCTCTCAAGTCGTATTAGAACAATTAAAAATTATATTAAAGATTTTGACTTGAATCTTAAGGTTAAGGTGAATGAATTCGAAGGAGGCGTTAAACACTTGGAACTTTATTGGTAATTTTAATCCTTTCACTCCCCTCCTTTCTCCCTTCTCTGCTCAGCCACAAAAAACGCCTTGTTGGATTCTGCCTCTTGAATTTCTCCGTCTCTCTCGTAGATTGCAGTTGTTGAAGGCAAAGCAAATTTCCCAAGAACTCCGACTTTAGAATAAATAATATATGAAAGCATGCGGATTTCCCCTGCCTCTAATTTTTCAAATCCCCATTCTATGCGTTTATTTTTCTCGTCAATTCTTGATGGCTTTTCCCCGCCAAACCTTTCGTAAATTTTTACCAACGGAGGAAGCTTGTCAATAACGCTAATTCTCTCAACATATTTCTTTGCGTTCACAATAATTGAGACCTTGAGTGCAAATTCCCCGCCCTTTGCCTTGACAAATGAAACCCGTTTCTTTAAAATTAAATTTGTTTTTGAAAACTGCTTGGTTAAAATTACTATTGCAACAATAAAAAAAATCACAATCAGAGGAAAAAGCCAGTTTGTTCTCACCACAATTTCAGACGACTCGCCAGGTTTTATTTCCTGATTCCATGTATAAGTTACAACCAAGCCGTCCCTTTCAACAGCGTCGGGTTCAGGGCTAAAACTTGTGAACAACCTTGAGACAATATTTTTTTGAAAAACAGTATCTGATTTAGCCAGAACATTTCCTTCATTCACTTTTTCTGTTATTTGAGTATTAATAAAAAAACCATAGTCCTTTTTTGTTGTAACCAAATTGTCCTGCTCTTTGAATTTTATAACTCCCTCAACATTTGTTTTTTTATTTTCAATTTCAATTTCCGCATTCAAAGTGTAAAACCCAGCAACCAATTTTTTGAAATCTTCCTGATTTAACTGAACCTCAAAGTTTTTTCTTTCGTGCGGTTCAAGGGAAAATTTTTCTTCCAAATTAAAAAAAGCCGAACTAAATTTCGCGTTCACCTCGTCAAAATTAAAATCTTCCTTATTGAGAATATAAATTTCAATTGAATTTAAATCAGAATGGATTTCTCCTGAACCGATTTCAAACAAGTCCGCGAATTCAAGAACTCTGAAAGTTAAGTCATGTTTTATTTCTGAAGTATCGTCTGCTCGGATAAAATAATGAAAAGTATAAGTTCCCAGATGAGTGAATTCTCCAACAGGAAAAATTTCCAACTGAACGCTTTTTGTCTGTCCGTTGCTCACAGAAACTTTATTAGACGGCGACATATCAAATCCAAGAAGATTGTAAAACTCAAAATTATCGCTCTCCCCGAAATTAGTAAGTTTGATATCAAATATCGCGGGCTTGTTTAATTCAACCACTAAAAACTCGTTTGAACTTTGTTTTTCAACTCCGACATTTATCGCACAAACTAAATTCAGGAGAAACAACGCAAACAGCAGGGCAAATATTTTTTTCATGTTTAAGACAAACACAAGTTATATTTAAAGATTTCTGTGATTAAAAGCAAAAGTGTTAGTAATTCTAAAGTGATTACTCGGGAAAGATTTATAAAACAAATTATTTTTAGGATTTTATTAAAATGAACTATCAATCAAAAGTTGAGAAAAAAATAGAAGAAATTGTAAGAGTTAAATTAGAATCAGAGACCTTGAGAAAAAGAGAGCAGGAATTAGAAGCAAGAAACTTGGAAAATAGGTTAAGTGTTGAAGAATTAAGAGAACAGGAATTAGGAGAGTTAATTAGAGAACAAGAAAGAGACATGTTGGAATTTCATGGAGCATATATTTTTGAAGAAACTTCCCAAGATTTAGAAAACGGATTTAAAACTAATTCAAATGGAAAAATGAATTTAAGACAAATGAGAAAAGAAAGAAGTTTAACACAAGAACAATTAGCTGAAGGATCATCAAAATATATGTCAAATGGAAAATTAATTTTCCAACCAATTATTAGTAATATTGAAAATTCTTTTATTTCACTATCATCTGAAGAAGCAAATGCAATAGCAGGTTATTTTGAGGTAGATGTTGAAGATTTATTCAAAGGTTATTTTCATTGTGGTAAACATGAATTAACAAGAAGATGCTGTCCTGAAACACAATGTGATGAAGATTTGCGTATTGATTTAGGAAAAGTTTTAGGAACTCTTACATCAAAACAAACAGAAGTTATAAAAATGCGTTATGGAATTGGATCTAAAAAATCAACTTTGGAAGAAATAGGCAAAAAATATGGTTTACCAAGGCAAAGAATAAAACAAATTCAGGAAGAAGCATTAAAACGTTTAAGACATAATTCTCGGTCAAGGCGTTTAAGACCTTACCTTGAAGATTAAAATTAAAATGATAGATGTTAATAAATTAATGTTTGAAAAAGAACAATTCCCAATTAAACTTCGTGAAGTAAGAGGAAGGTACGGGAAAAATTTTTGGGATTTTGCAAGAATTCAGATTCCCCCATATCATCCAAGTATGGCAGAGGAAGGAATAAATCTTGAACTTGCTGTAAATTTTATTGACGAAGCAATTGATTTAACTATGCAGGATTTAGAACACGTAACAAATAAAAGAGAGGATATTAAAAGAAGAGTTGAATATCTTGAAAAATTTTATGATATTAAAACAGGAAAAATAAAACATGGGGAACCAAAAAGAAATGAGAATTGGATAGAAATTTCTCCTTTTCCTTTTATAAATTTTAATTCATTATGTTTACAGAAAAACCAGATAAGCCCTTTTTATAACGGAGATCATTACATAGCAATAGATGAGGACAGGGGGGCTCATCAGCTTTATGTTCCAGAGAATGTTATGTTTTCTACCGAGTTGATGAGAGAATATGATATGGGTAAGGAACGGTCATGGCTTTTAGGAGACAGAGCTATTGATTGCCCAAATATGTGGTGTAGCCATAATTTAGATAGCCCAACAGATAAAATTTTCTATAAAAATTTAGTAATGTTGATTGATAATGCTGTAGTTAAAAGAAAATATTCTGAATAATTAGTAATTTTAATTTAATCACTTCTTTCCTTCTAAATCCAAATATGCTTTTGCCTGAGACAAGAACTCGTCGCAGTTGCCGATTAATTTTTCTTCAAACTGATCAATCCGAGAAGTGATTATCCATTTTTCATACAAACTTCTAAGGAATTTTCTAAACGCACTGGTTTCGAATTTTCCCTGATAGTCCCTCAAAAGATTTCCTTTGGTTTGAACTTCAACACTTCCCTTGTTTGTTTTTGTTTTTACATTTCCCTGAGCGATTTCAACATTTGTCAAACCAAGTATTTTGAATTTAACCTTGACTTCGAACTTAAAATAGTCAGTAACTTTTCTTGTCCCTGTCCATTCAACATCAATTTCTTTTGAGTCGCCCTTTAATTTTTCCCCGTATTTATCTTCAGAAATATCTAAGCCAGTTTCCTGATCTAACCAATCATAACAAAACTTGTAAAAGTCAGCGAATGAAAAAACCCCGTTGTATTTTATTTTGCTTGAAAATATGTTGTCTTTTTCTACCATGTATTACAAAACAAAATCCTATTTAAATATTCTTCGGAAATGAAATTTTCAGTATTAAAAGGAGTTAAATTAATCACATTGAATTTTTGCAGGACTCACAAACCAGCATGCCGTTAATTCTGCAAAGAATATCTTGGGCTCCGCACTCTTCACAAATTCCCTCGTTCATGGATTTTGCTCCTTTAATTTTTTTCAACCGTTTTAGTTTTTTTGTTTCTTCTCTTATTTGCGCGAATTCATCTAACTCTGGATAAAGAGCAGGATGAAAATTCAAGATATCTTTTACAGTAATTATTCCGATAAGTTCTTTTTTAAGAATAACAGGGAGTCGCTCAAACTTAAGTTTTTTCATTTTTTTCATCGCTTCCTCGATTGTCGCCGACGGCTTTATTGTCGCTATTTTTTTCGGCGAAATATCAATTGCCTTGATGTCAGACAAGTCCTTTTTTGATTTTTTTATCAAAGCCCACAAAATGTCTTCCTGAGAAATAAAACCAACAAGTTTTTTCTTGTTTAACAAAAGCAAACTCCCGACCCTTTTTCTGACCATTTTTTTCGCACATTCTAAAAGGTCTGCGTCTGGTTTGATTATAACTGGTTCCCGCGTCATGATATCTGTAACCAAAATCCTTCCCATGCTAATTAATGCAGAGCCCACTTTATAAGTTTTGCTTTAATATAGCCCCTGTATTACAATAATATTTAAATAACTAAGCAGAGAAATAATAAAATGACAGAATGCCCAAGAATTTTTATTCCAGAAAATAAAGAACTACTTAAATTTGTGCAACTATATTTGTCAGGAGAAGAACCTTTTATCAGATTTGAAGATGAGTTTGAAAGCAATCATAAGAACATTTTAGAACATATGTTAGAAGAATTTGGTTTAGAATATGAGTATTTGCCAGAAGGAGATGACTTACCAAAATTAAATGGGAATGGTTATAATGCTGTTGGTATGGGGAGAGCTTTTAGATTTGGTTCTGAAATAATATTCGTTAAATATGGAGCAAGTATGGATTATGAAATAGGATTTAATCGGGAACATTTTGAAAAAATCCGTCCTTATCTACCCTCAGAATTAAAATTTACAATAGAATAATAAAATGACAGAAAAACCCCCAAAAAATTCTCTTGAAACAGTTGAAAGCGAATATCAAAAATATTCTGAAATGCCCTTTAAGGATAAAATAAAGGAATTGGGTTGTTTAAAACAAAGAAAACAAGGACTTGAAAAACAAATGGATTCTATTGACATATCAATTTTGGTTCTTGAGGATATGCCAGATGTTTTAGAATTTAAAGTAACAAATAATGAGATGGTTATGGCTTTATTAAAGGAGTTAAAAGCAAAAGGAGACATTTCTTATAATGATTTAACAAGGGGATGTGATGAACAAATTCCATACACACATTACTTGCACTTATTAAACAGAGCACAATTCTTGGAGACAGAAATAGATCCTTCCAATCAAAGAGACGTAATTATAAAATTAACTGAAAGAGGTAGGAATTATCTTTTTGTTGAGGAAGGACAGGAACAATGACAGAAAAACCAGTTGTGCTGATGCCAGAAGATATCCAGAGAATTATGGGAAAGGATGCTCAGCGAAATAATATCCTTGCTGCGAAAATGGTAGCCGAGATGATTAAGACAACGCTTGGACCAAAGGGCGTGGATAAAATGCTTGTTTCTCCGACAAATGAAATTATTGTTACAAACGATGGGGTTACGATTTTGGATGAAATGCAAATTGAACATCCTGCTGCAAAAATGATGGTTGAGATTGCAAAGACACAGGAAAGCGAGGTCGGCGACGGGACAACTACTGCTGTGATGATTGCAGGAAAACTTTTGGAGAACGCGGAAAAACTTTTAGAGAAAAAAATTCACCCGACGGTTATCACTAAGGGCTATCAACTTGCGGCGGAAAAGTCCCAAGAAATCTTAAATGAAATCGCCCTGAAAATAACCCCTGAAGACAATGATGTTCTAAAACAGGTTGCCATGACAGCGATGACAGGAAAAGGTGCCGAGGGTTTTAAAGAAAAGTTTGCAGAAATAATTGTTCAGGCAATTAAGCAGGTCGGAAATTTTCATCCCTCAAATTCAACACAGCCAGATGACCAAAACTCAACAAACTGGAATATTGATTTGAATGATATTAAAATAGAAAAATCAAAAGGCGACGGAATTAAAGATACCGAATTGATTTCAGGAATTGTTTTAGACAAGGAAAAGGTATCTGTGGATATGCCCTCAGTTGTGAATGATGCGAAAATTGTTTTGATTGATTTTCCGCTGGAATTAAAAAACCCAGAGATAGACACAAAAATTTCTATTTCTTCCCCAGACCAGTTACAGAGTTTTATTAATCAGGAAGAAAAAACAATAAAAGAAATGGTTGAAAAAGTTAAAGCATCCGGGACAAATGTTATTTTTTGCCAAAAAGGTGTTGATGATTTTGCACAATATTTATTATCTAAAGAAAGAATTTATGTTTGCCGACGGGTTGCGAAATCAGACATGGAAAAAATTTCAAAAGCGACTAGTGGAAAAATTGTCAGTAATTTAAATGAGCTTAATCCGACTGAACTTGGACACGCGAAAATTGTTGAGGAGATAAAACATGGCGACGATACTTTGACTTATATTCGGGGATGTCAAAATCCAAAGGCATTGACAATTTTAATTCGCGGCGGGACAGAACATGTTATCGATGAAATTGAGCGAGCAATAAAAGACGGGCTTGGAGATGTTGTGGCTTCACTGAAGTCCCAATTGATTGTTCCTGGCGGGGGTGCAATAGAAATTGAACTTGCGAGACGACTAAGGCATTTCGGGCAATCCTTGAGCGGGCGGGAGCAACTTGCTGTTGAAGAATTTGCATCGGCTTTGGAATTTATACCGACGACACTTGCTGAAAACGCAGGGCTTGACCCAATAGATGTTTTAACAGAATTAAAATCAAGACACGATGCTCAGGAAAGAAATGTTGGATTAAATTTATTTAATAATAAAATTGAAAATGTTTTAGAAGCGCGGATTCTTGAGCCGTTGAAAATTAAGACACAGGCAATAAATTCTGCGAGCGAAGTTGCAATTATGATTTTAAGAATTGATGATGTAATTGCAAGTTCTGGGAAAGGCGGAATGAACAGCGTCGGAGGTCTGCCACCTGGAATGGCTGGAATGGAATAAAAATGGAAGAACTAGAATATAAAATTGGCGGTCTGGAAATTAAAACACAAGGAGAATTTATTCTGAGACATAAGTTTGTAGTTGAAGTTAAAAATAAGGTCTGTTCCATATATATCACTTCCAAGCAGGGTCATAATGATATAGTTTTTTCATACAAATTGGATCAATCAAAAATAGTTGGCGGAGGAGATTTATATATGCGTAAAGAAAATGAAGAAGATGAAGAATTTAAGATAGTACTTGGAAGATATTCAACTATTTTTGATTCTATCCCAAATTCTGTTGCAGAAAAATTTTCAGAGTTACTTTCACCTGAATTAAAAAAAAGAGGAATAAAATTTAAGGGATTTAAATTCGATATGAGTAAATCTAAATTAAGTCAATATTGGAGAAGGTTAGAATAAAAATCTAAAGGATAAAAAATTAATCTCTTAACTTAACATAAAAGAGCATATAAAATACAACCAACTATCACAATTGCAGAGACAATATTTTTCCAGTTTAGTTTTTCTTTTAAAAATTTCCACGCGAATACATAAACAAATATCGGACCGAGCATAATCATCAGCGTCGTGAAAATGATTCCATAATTTATATAACCATAATAAACAACAACTCGGTAAATAAACCAGACAAAACCTATGGCTAAAATTTCATATCTTGTTTTTGTGTCAAAGTTATTAAATTTTGGTCTGAACGCAACAAAACTAATTAACAAAATGCAGGAACATCGTAAAAAATAAAATGTTACGGGCGAATAAAAATCCAGTATTAACCGAGTGATTACCAACTCTGTTGCAAAGAAAAAGCTTCCGATTATCGCCGCAATGAAATATTTGTTAAATTTTAAGTGGTGTCTTTTTATGTGGGAAAAAATTAAAGCGACACAAGCGATTAAAGCAGGAATTATGATTTTGAAATTTCTGTTATACATTTCTCCGACAAATAAATAACTAAAAAGTGTTGCGAGCAAAATAACAAACAACGGCTCAAGAATTTTCGCTGGTTCTAGATGGGTTATTTTTTCCCATTTCATAGAATAATAAGTAAAAAGATTCGCGACAATTGAAAAAAGAATTATTACTGCAAAAATTAAAATGTTTTTTGTTTCTAATGCCCGAGGAGTCATTTTCCAGAAAAAATAAATAAACGGAAGCATGACCAAGACAATCGCCAAAAATTCCGCGGTTTGATAAAATTTAATATTTATTTTCCTTTTTCGTAAAACCATTTTTTGCAAAATAGTTCCACTTGCTAATGCCAAGGCACCTAAAATTGGAATATAAATCATTAAAAACAACCTCGTACCCACAAGGGGTATAAATGGTTTTTTACGCCGAAGGTGATCCCGTGGGATTGATTTTCCCTCTTTTTGCGGTTAAGCGATTTTTTTATTGCAATCCGTCGAAAATCGCACAAAAGTTTTTTATTATATTTCATATTACTAATTAAGAAAAGGGCGTTTAAAAGAATTTTGGGAAGGATTCTATTATTTTTTAGGGAATTTTTATAAAACAAGATTGCTTTCTAAACTTCTACAAGTAGTTCCAGCACAAAATTCTCCTTCTCTTTCTCGTCTTTTTTGTTCTTCTTTTAGAGAGCATCTTAATTCATAATACCCCCCATTAGCTAATTCGTCAATAAAAGCATCCATTGTCTGAAAAATTGCTTCCTTTATTTTTTTATACATATCAAATAAGAAAATCTAAATTATTTAAATCTTTTCATAGAAAATGCGCGGTCCGAGAATCGAACTCGGCTCACCTCGTTGGCAACGAGATATTCTACCAATAAACTAACCACGCTGAAATTTATAATTTTCAATAGAATTCTTAGTTTAAAAAATTATATGGTCGTGGAGAGAATTGAGGCCTCGTAAAGGTCATCCCTGTGGGAAACTCTCGTTTGAACGTTGGCAACGTCCTGTTATACCACTAAACTAATCACGCCTAATTACAATTAGAATAAACACTTTAAAAAATTAATTAAGATAAAAATTTAACTACATTCCTAAAAATTTAAACAATTCATAAACTAAAAATGCCGGCCAAACAATTGCTTTTAAAAATCCCAGTGCACCCATCCAAAAACCAGTTGCAGTAGAGAGATAATAAATCGCCGCACCAACAAAACCAAGACCATAAAATCCGCCCTCGCAAGAATTGCAGTTAGTTATTTTACAATTTTTTATTTTTTTCATATTTTCACCTCTATTTTATATTTATTTTTAAGTTTAAATATTTTACCTATTAAAATTTATTGTTCTAGAAAAGTTTAATAATCCTTAATAACAATAAATAGATATTAAAGAGGTTTTATTTATGAAAAACAATTTTAAACTTTTAAAGAGAATCCCTTTGCTGCCTTTATCTGCATTGATATTTTACATAACAGCGTTTATTTTATGGAGCGTAAATATTATCCTTCCGCCAAATGAAATACTCTTCTTCCTTGAAAATTTGTATACAAATTATGGATTGGCGGGTCTTTTTATGGCTTCTTTTTTAGAAGGAATTGTATATCTCGGACTTTATTTTCCAGGATCATTCATTATTGCGTTGGCTGTCTTTCTTTCTGATGGAACTTTTATCAGCTTAATTTCAATAACTCTGGTTGTAGCATTTGCTTTAACAATAACCTCCCTTATTAATTATGTTTTAGGGAGGCATATAGTTTCAAGAAGAGCCAAAAAGCATGAAATTCACAAAACAAATGTAAGTTCAAAAGGTTTTTTCTTATCTATGTTACACCCAAATTCTTTAGCTTTTTATTTCTTTAATACTGGAATTGAGAAACAAAGTCCAATTAGAATTTTACTTGTGCCAATTATAATGATTCCTTATGGATTATTGTTCGCATATCTTTTGTTTTTTCTTAAATCTCCTTTACAAAAAAGTGTTGAAAATCCTTATGTGATGATAACAGTAATCTTAATATGGTTTGTTATAGCATTTGTTCTAGAATACAAAAGAAAAATGAAAAAATTACTTTCTCAAATTTAAATATTTTACTATGAAATTCATGGTGATAAAAAACAGGATTTATGGTTTTTCTTCAGTTCCAATTTGGGGTCTACGAAGAAGTTTAATATCTGATAACTTACTTACTTGTAAAATTTTTGTAACTAACCTTGAACCATCTTCAATCAATCTTTGATCAATAACTCTTCCGTTATTAGAGCCAGTTAAATCTTTTATAAATTCATTATAATCTAACTCTGTTGAACCCACAATTCTTTCAGTTTTCGTTGTAGCATATCTTTCTGACTTACATAACATATTTCCATCTATCGCCTTTGGATGAGATATAAATTTTTCATTTGAATACGCTGTTGCCCGAATTTGGAAAGGGATTTCCTTATATCTGAAATCAACATAGATTGTATCTCCCATTAATTCTTCAGGTCTTACAAAACCCAAAGAGATTATTCTTTTTTTATCCTCGCTTTCTTTTGGCATTTAATTTATTTGTTTAACGCATTTATAATTATTATTAGTCTAGAATATAGATATTTATTTTCAAAAATGGTCCCGATAGGAATCGAACCTACGCTTCCTCGGTGTAAACGAGGTGTTCTACCATTAGACTACGAGACCAATATAAAATAACATATTGCGATGTTTTTAAGTTTTTCTTATTTATTCTGATTAGTTAAATTTAAAAGTGTCTGACACAACATTTTATCATGGAACAGGAAAATTCAATACCTGAAATGAATTTGGAAAAAAAATATTCTGGAAAACAATCTGTGATGCCGGAAAATCCCAAAAAGGCACAAAAAGAAATGGAGAAAACGAAAAAAGAACTTGAAAAAATTAAGTCGTTTATTGTTAAAAAATATTCTTATGTTCAGGCGATAAGTGTTCTCCCTCCGCAAGCAATTAAAAGATTTATTGAAGAAGAGGAAGTTCCAAAAGAAACTGAAAAATATATTCATCTTTATATGATTATTCCTGAGGAGAAAATTAAAGAAACACCGAAGATAAAACCAGAAATAATTAAGCAGATTGAAACGCTTCAATTGAATAAATCACAGCAAAAAATCTGGATACAAATTAAAACTCCGATTGATGTTTGGGAAAATTGTTTGGATAGTAAATTTGAACTTACAGGTGCGATTGCCATGTCCTTTCCTCTTTATGATACAGGAATTTTGGGTGCTTTGAGAGTCGCGGAAATTCACAAGTCCTTGGTTTTGCAGAAGTTTGAAAAATATGTTGTGAGTTATGTTATTGGCGGGAGCTTGGTTCGCGGAGAAGCAGTCAAGACATCTGATGTTGATGTTTTTGTAATCATCAATGATACCGACGTGAAGCGTATGCCACGGCTGGAATTAAAAGAGCGACTTAGAGGAATTATTTATCAGTATGTTGCCGAAGCGTCTGCTCTTGCTGGCGTGAAAAACAAATTATCCCCCCAGATTTATCTTTTGACTGACTTTTGGGAATCAGTTAAAGACGCACACCCAGTTATTTTTACTTTTATCAGGGACGGTATTCCGATTTACGACAGAGGAACATTTATGCCGTGGAAGGCGTTATTGAAAATGGGAAAGTTAAAGCCGTCGCCTGAGGCGATTGACATGTTTATGTCTATGGGCGACAAGACCGTGAAAATGGCGAAGAGCGGTCTGCTTGATATTGTAATCCGAGATATTTATTGGGGCGTTACAACTCCAAGTCAGGCATTGCTGATGCTTTATGGATTACCACCTCCATCTCCAAAACAAATTGTGAATGACATGAAAAAAATTTTCGTTGACAAGGAAAAAATGCTTGAAAAAAAATACATTAATATTCTTGAAAAAGTTGTAGGAATTTACAAGGACTTTGAGCACGAGAAAATAAAAGAAATTAAGGGTGTGGAAATTGACAAGCTGGTTAAAGATACTGAGGACTATTTGAAACGACTTAAAGAATTGCGGGAACAAATTGAAAAACGGGCTCAGGAAAAAACTATTGAGCAGGTTTACAAAGATGTTTTTGAGTTGTTGAAAATCATGACTACGAAAAAATCTCAGGAAAAAGTTATTTTGGCTTTTGAAAATGATTTTGTCAAGACCGCAAAATTTTCCCCACAACATTTGAGAATTTTGAAAAATATTGTGAGTTCAAGAACAGAATTCAAAAAAGGCAAATCAAGTCCGCACAAAGTTGACCAAGCAAGAAAAAACGCATCAATTTTAATTAATGATTTAATTGAATATAATCAACGACTGGATTTGGCGAATAACAAGAAAAAGTGAAATTGTTTTGTAGTGCAATAATCCTTAAAAAGAAATAATTCTAAAGAATAAAATGGCAAAGTATGAATTAGAATTTAAATCACCATTTGACCCAGAAGATTTAGTTAGAATAATGATGAAAAAAGCAGAATTAAAACTTGACATAACAGATAATCTAAGAGTGACAAGGTATGAGAGCAGTTTTGAAGATGTTGTTTGGTCGGTTTATCAAAAGAAAAGGTCTTTCCCAAGAGGAATTAAAGATTTGTTTAAAGGTATGTTAGAAGATCCGAGTTTGGTTATGCAAATCCATCCGATTGTTACTAATTATGTGGAAAATTTAGGTAATGGAGATTTTATTTGTAGTAAATATGAAATAATTGTAATAAGTGAATTAGAAAAGAAAATCACCCCAGAAGTTATTGACAATATAACTGAAAACGAAATTCCAAAAGTTATTGAAAAATATCAAAAAACTTCAAGCGGTTTAATTCCTTATTTGAAAAATTCGAAAAACTTCCTTTTATGAATTAATTGTTTTTTTGTATAAAATTTCCCTTTTTATTTTTCCGACTTCTTTAACTTTCCCAGTTCTTTCTAATTCATTTAATAACGAAGAAACTCTGCTCCTACTTTTTTTTAATTTTTCTGCAATTTGAATTGTTGTAAAAGGTCGGGTTAATACCTCAAGAATTTGTTCAGTGTCTTCTGAATTTTCAGAATCAGAGTTTTGCAGTTTTTCTTCAATTTTTAAAATTCTTTTTTCAAGGTTTTCGATTCCTAATAAATATTTTAAAAATTTCATAAACTGTTCAAGTGTTCATGAACTGTTCGTGAACAGATGAACACTTCGCAATTTAGTTTTTTGTTCATAAAATTACTAATTAATTTTTATTTATTAATGTTTGCAATTTAAATTAATCACAACAAGAAACTTTAAAAAGTGATTTTCAGGTATTTATTTATGACAACTGGAAAAGTAATTCAATTCAGACGCGGAAGGCACACAGTTCATGAAAGGCATTTTTTGATTGAGATAGCCGAAGTTTCTGATTCAGAACAAGCGAAAAAATTTGTCGGCAAAGAAGTTGAATGGAAATCGCCAGCAGGAAAAATAATCAAAGGAAAAATTTCAGCTACCCACGGAAACAAAGGAATTGTGCGGGCGATTTTTGAAAAAGGACTTCCAGGTCAGGCAGTTACAACCGGAGTTGAGATAAAATAAAATGTTAAAAAAATTAGCAGACATCGAAAAAAAATTAGGACAATTATGTAGGAAATATGTTAGAGCAACATTTATTGGTGGAGAAGGCACAGCATTAAGAATAGGAACTCTTGTATTTGAACCTCTTGAAAATGAAAAGGAGCATGGTTATTTTTTTCAGAATGAAATGGGCAAAGTTAGAGTTCCAATAAATAGTTTAGAAGGAGTATCTTCTTATGGAGATTTTGGAGGAGGCATATTAGTTAATGAAACTTCTCGGAGGAGAATTTTAGGAGAATAAAAAAGAAAATGAAACAATCAACTAAATTAAATCAATTGGTTTTCGCGCGATTTCAGTCGAGTGCAAGAAAGAAATCGCCCATCCGCACAGAGAGGGAAGGTTACGCGAAGGAAACCGCAGGTGTCCTCGCATGGCCGGTTTAAGAAAAGCAACAGCATATTCTAAGAAAAAGGTTACGCCTTACACTCGGATTAGCAAGAGACGGCAGAAGTCCTACATCAAGACAGTGCCTCAGCAAAAAATCGTGAAGTTCACAATGGGCAAAGAACCGCTTTTTAATAAAGGCAAATTAAATTACACTTTGACTCTGGTCGCGACAGAAAAAGTTCAGATTAGACACAATGCGTTTGAAGCGTGCCGACAATTCATAAATAAAAAATTAGAAACAGAATTTCCAGGTCAGTATTTGTTCAAAGTCATTCCGTTTCCGCACCATATTCAAAGAGAGAACCGACTTCTTACAGGGGCAGGAGCAGACAGAATGCAGACAGGAATGCAACTGGCTTTTGGAAAATCAATGGGCAAGGCAGCAATTTTAAAACCTGGCGACAGGATTTTCTTTGTCGCTGTTTCAAATCAAAAAGCAATTGCATTTGTGAGGAAAATATTCAAACAAATCAGGTCAAAACTTCCGTGCAAGACAAAAGCAGTATATGAAAAGGTCTCTAAGAAGGTTTAATTCTCAAGTGGTAACAAATAGAAAGGTTTATAAAGATTGAATTTGTTGATTAGTTATGGAAAATAAAAGAATGTATACTGAAACCGAATTAACACTAATATCAGAATTTTATGCACTTGCTAAAATGTGTAACGACCGATTAGAATCAGAAACTAATATTGATGAATTTAGAAAAATGTATGATTGTTTGGATGAAGTATTAAATAGGGGGGGAGATGTTCTTCCAGATGGAATGAAAAGAGAGATTAAAGAAATGCAACAGAA
>DAOWFF010000061.1 GCA_030638105.1 archaeon
AATTAACTCAAATTTAGAAAAACTACGTTTGGGAGTCCTCCAAAAAACAATAAATAAAGTTGTAGCAAGTAGAATTGCAGGAGATGGAACTTACAGAGAATTATGGAGAACCACTGCCACAAAAATAAAATATAACTTAGAAAAACTTTCTTTTTTGAAACATAAAAAAACAGATATTGTTTATGGGATTAGAAATCCTCAACTGGTTGAATTTAATAATAAGATTATTGAAGCTGTTGAAAAAGGAGAAATAAAATCTCAAGAAGATATGGAACGATTTTTTAAGAATGATATTAATTATGGGGCATAATTATGAAATAGCGTAAATTTTTTGTAAAATCTATATTAATTCCCCATTTTCTTCTCTGCAACTTCCTTAATCTTTTCCTGTATTTTTTCTTTAAATTCTTTTCCAACTTCCTCAAAAATATCTAAAATTTCTTTGTATGTTCCTTTCCCCCCCAAAAGTTCCCAGAATTTTTCTGCAACATAAAGTTCTTTTTCTTCATCAAGATAGCCCTGCATTGTAAATCTGCTATATGGCTCAGGATGATATGGATTATAAGGAATTGCTAAAATTGTGTTTACTTTTTTATTTCTTAATGCAACCCATTCTAACAATTTTTGTTTGGATTTAACAAAAACATCCATGTTTGGTTTTGCGGTTTTAATTTCAATATAAAATTCTTCATTTTCTTTTTTTAGAAATAAATCTGCTCTAATTTTTATTTTTCTTCCTCCGTTGGAATTACAATTTAAAATTTCTTTAATTTCTTTTTCTTTATTTGATCGTCTTGTTTTATTTTTTATTTCCTGCAGAATTTTAGAGATTGCAGAATTTTCTTCATTTGAAATTTCTCCTTCAACATCATAACCAGTTTTAACTTCCTCAAAATGTGGCTCTGCAATAATTTTTGCTACTTTTTCATAAACCGACATTCCTAAAGTTGTAGCTAATGAATGGATAAAAGAATACGCCGCGACTTTTTCAGAATCCTGCATAAGTTTAACTAAAAAAGGCATGGAAGTTGTTTCACGAACATATTTTTTTAATTTGCTATTTATTTTAATTCTTAATAGTTCCTTAATCTTTTCCACTTGCTTATCTGTAAGTGTCATGTTAATAATAGAATTCTTTGATTTATAATTCTTCCTAACTCCAAATCCCCAACGACTTGTCTTTTTTTCTAAACTCTGAACATCTTGATTTGTATTCGCACCAGTTACAGAGAACTGTTTTTCTTGAGGCAAATTCTGTTGTTGATTCTATTTTTTTTATTAGTTCAATGGTTTCCTGCCTGAGTTGTTCAATTTGTTGCGAAGTTCTTCTTGAGACGATTTTTATGTTGTGGGCGAGGTAGTGCCAGATTAAAGCGATTTTTTTGTTTTCTTCAATTAGTTCTCTGATTGCGATTGAGTAAAGTGCGAGTTGTTTGTCGTTTTCTATTTTTTCGCGGGTCGGGAGATTGTTCGCGGTTTTGTAATCATGGATTTCATATTCGTTGTTTTTTAAATTATGTGCCAGTCGGTCAATAAATCCCTGAAGTTTGAATTTGCCGTCGCCATTCAAATCAATTTCAATTCTTTTTTCAATTTCAAGCGTGTTGTCGTCAAACGGCTTGTGCTTCATATAATAATTAAGCAAAAATTCCACGCCTTTGTTAAAATAGTCCTTTGTTGTGAATTCTTTTCTGACGATTAAAATTTCTGGCTCGTATTTTTCTGCCCATTTTTCTGAATAATAATTTATGAGTTCGCCGATTGTCGGGATATTATTTTTTTTGACTTCTGTGTAGAGCCATTCTAAACTTTCGTGAGTGATTTTTCCTAAAAAACTTTCAATGGACATGGCTTCTGCAGGTAATTTGTCAATGTATCTGAATTTAAATTTAAGAGGACAATGTTCAAAAGTTCTTAGTCGGGAATGTGAATAGATTGTCATTCAAAACAACCTAATCGGTTTTTTTGCATTTTCCCTTCCTTTGCGGTTGGGCGATTTCTTTACAACTCCCGACTTCGCATGGGGATTGATTTCCCAATTTGTCCCTACCACGAAATCGCTCGGCAATCCTATTCTAAAATCGCATAAAAAACTGCTGTTTTTAGTTAACATTATTAATTAAAAAAATTAGGGGTTATAAAGTTTGTTGAGATTTAAACTTATTATCCAAGAATTTCCCCGAACCCGATTAGTCGCCAGTGTCCATTAATGTTTCGTGCGATTCCGACATTGTCGTGTTTTAATGCAATTACTGGGATTGTGAGGTTTAACTCAATTTCGTTTTTATTTATTTTCTCAACTATTCCGATTGTAATTGTTGTGTTGATATTTAACATGAGTGTTTCTTTTGTTTTTATTGGTTCAACTTTTTGATGACCAGATATCCCCAAGACCTCTTGAAAAATTTCTGAACTTATTTTTATTTTATGACTTATTTCTGGAAGTGAATTTTTTACCGACGCTAAACAGCCAACTAAAGAGTCGGTTTTTGTCAGGAACGGATCAAGTTCAGTTTCAATAGATATGCTTGCTCCGGGGATAATTTCTTTGACTTCTTCGCCGCCCTTGTGAAGCGAAAGAATTTTTGTTGTAAGTGTTTTGTAAAAATAATCATCTGATTTTTTAATTGTCAGACCTGGCTTGATTTCAATTTCGTCGTTGATTTTTAATTTTCCTTTTTTTAAAATTCCTCCAAGAACTCCGCCCCTTAATTTATCTATGGATGTCCCAGGTTTGTTAATGTCAAAACTTCTTGCTACCAAAAAAATTGGTTTCTCATTTATTTTTTTCTCAGGAATTTTTATTTTGCAAAGTTCTTTTAACAATTCTTCAATATTAATTCCCTGCTGTGCTGAAATTGGAATTATCACTGAATTTTCTGCTGAACTTCCTTTTACAAATTCCTTGATTTCTTTGTAATTTTTCAGTGCCTGTTCTTTTGTAACCAAGTCAATTTTATTTTGAACTATAATTATGTTCTGGATTTTTTTTGTCTGCAACGCCATTAAATGTTCTTTTGTCTGAGGTTTTATTCCTTCGTTAGCAGCGATGACTAAAATTGCCGAGTCAATAATTGCAGCACCAGAAAGCATTGTCGCCATCAGCATTTCATGTCCTGGCGCGTCAATAAAACTAATATATCTCGCTGGAACACAACCAGATTTTTTCTCGATAGTAAATTTATTCCCGCATTTGTAAATTGTCATATCTGCATAACCGAGTTTGATTGTGATTCCTCTTTTTAGTTCTTCAGAATGCGTGTCAGTAAACTTTCCAGTAAGCCGACTTAACAAAGTTGTTTTTCCATGGTCAATGTGCCCGACAACACCGACATTTAATTCAGGAAGTTCTTTAGTCATATAAATAAATTATAGAAAGAGTTTTTAAGTTTTGGGTTATTTTGTAGAAATATTTATATACGGAATCAATCTATAATTATTATGTCAGATGAAAAGTTTATGAAGATAGCTATTGAAGAAGCAAAAAAAGGAGATTTTCCGTTTGGGGTTGTTATAATAAAAGATGATGAAATTATTGCTAAAGCCCATAATACTGCAATCTCAGACCCAACTTCTCATGCTGAAATTAATGCGATAAGAGAAGCATGTAAAAAATTAGGTATTAAAGATTTAAGTGGTTGCACATTATATTCTACTTGTGAGCCATGCCCAATGTGTTTTACCGCTTCTTGGTGGGCGAAAATTTCTAAAATTGTTTATGGAGCAGAAGGCGAAGATGTGCCAGAAGATGAATGGAAAATTAATGTTAAGTGTAATTATTTGAATGAAAAATCTGGAAATAAAATCAAGATTGAAAGTGGATTTTTAAGAGATAAGTGTAGAGAACTTTTTAATTTGTAACTATTTCTTTTCTTCAGGAATTTTTTCCGCTGGTTTTTCCTCAACAATTTTTTCTTCTTTTTCTTTAGAATCTGTTTTCTCTGGCTCTTGTTCAATTTCTGGTTCTTGTTTTGTTGTTTCTTTTGGAATTTGTTTTTCTGATTCTGGTTTGTTTTCTTCAGCAGATTTCTCTGAATTTTTAGAAACAGATTTTTCAGAAATTTTTGCTTCGCATTGTTCAGGAAAAATTTCTTCAAGTTTTTTGTTGCCTTGTTTTAGAACTTTAAGATTAATCTGAGAAATTGCATTTGAAATTACCTTGCCCCTAACGGTTTTTTTTAACCGCAGTCCTTTTGGCTTATTTCTTGAAAGTTTCTTTTTCCCTTCTTTTTTCGGCTTTTTTTTCATGGCTTTTCCATATTTCAGCAAGACCTTTTTTAGTCCAACACCTTCAACATTTGCCATTGCTGTAAAACCTGCTTTGTCGCTTGCTCCTGTGATTTCAAATTCATAGCCGTCCAAGTCAGGCGAAATTTCTTTTCCCTGAACTTTTGAATGAAGTTCTTTTTCAGTCATGGCTTCTGCATCTGCTTCTAAATGAAATGTTTTTCCTGATTTTTCTGATATATTTATTTTAAATGGCATAAAGATTAATTGAGAATTTGATTTAAAAAGATGTTGGTTAATAATTTCCAACAAAATATTCATAACAAGATTTATAAAACTTTGATTGTTAAATAAAGTGTAGAAAATGGTGAAAAATAAAAAAGCAGGAACAGATCCTTTACGCTTGATTGTAGGAGTTATGCTTATATTGGGCGGGGTTTTGTATATGTTTAAATTAGGAAACTGGGGGTTGTTGGTTGCTTCTATTGGATTGCTAACTGAGGCAGTCAAACAAGTTGTAAAATGAATGAAATAATAAATACAGATGTTGTAGTAGGAATTGCAGTGATAATTTTAAATTTAATTCCAATCCTGACAAAAAAATATAAATATCTTTTAGTAACTGCTATTTTGTCCTTGATAATTATGTATGGAGGGACTTTATTATCATGAATAAAAACTTCTCATAATTAGTTCTAAATCCCCCAACCGCTGTTTTGCTTTCTTTTAATTTCCGCAATTTCTTGCAAAATTTTCATTTCGTTATTAGTTAACAAGTCCTTATTTTTTTTGAAATTTTTAAACTGAGAGGCAGAAATATCTGAATAAAGAAATTTCGCATCTTTTAATTGTCGCTCAAAATTCACGCCTGGAACTGAAATCGCTACTTCCATATTTTCTGTCGCCCGCTCAACTGATTTGTTTTCTGACTGAATGTTTTTGATTTTATTTATTTTTTCTCCACTCTGGTCTATTAAATTCAAATAAGGAATTATTTTTCCATATTCTATGTTCACTCCGAAAATTGCTGGTTTAGTATTTCTGAAAACATATTGCGGAAGAATTTTTAATTTGCACAGCGTCGTTAAGCCACCCAATCTTTGTTTTTCCATTTCATTTTGTTTTTGTTTTCTGAATTCAATTGTGTCTTCAATTAATTTGTAAATGACTTTGTCAGTTAAAATTTTTATGTTGTCCCGAATTTCTTTTGCGTCCTGGTCTACTGAAACATTAAATCCGACAATCAATGCGTTTAATTTGTCTATTTTAAAATTTGCCTTGGCTGAGATTATGTCTGTTTTATTGACGCTACCAATCCCTGCTTTTACAACTGGAATGTTGCTTTGTTTTAATATCATTAGCAGGGCTTCCAAACTTCCGAGCGAGTCCGTCTTTACAATAATCCCCTGTTTTTGAACAGGCGCGATTTCAGATATTTCTTTTTTGAATATTTTTTTAATTTCTTCTTTGTTTCCTTTGTATTCTATAAATGGCATTCCAGGGAGCAAATTTTTTTTTGAAACAATCTGCATTCTTAACCCGGTTGAGGCAGAAACATTTTCAACAGGTCTGAACTTTTGGCTTAATGGTTTTATTTCTTCAAGCACCCTGATTTTTGTTATGATTGGTTCGCAACATTCGGCAGAATTGTTTTCTAATCCAAGTCCTGCGATTGCAATTTCATTTTTTTTTGAGAGTGCACCGTCGTATAAAATCGCTTCAATATAGTTTGTTGTTTTTTCTTTTTTTATTTCAAGGACAATTCCTTTGGCTTCTGTGCCTAATGTGAGTTTGTCTGTCAAATATCTTTGACTCAATCCACAGAGCATTAAAATTAATTCCTGAATTCCCTCGCCTGTTTTTGCAGAACACGGGATTAAAGCAATTTTTTTTGTGAAGTCATTTATGTTGTAAAATAAATCCGCGTCAAATCCGTAGCTGTTTAAGGAACCAATCAGGGAATAATATTTTTCGTCAAAAATTTGTTTTATGTTTTGTGGTTGCGACTCAATGCTTTTTTGTAAGGGGGTTTTTGATTTTTCACTTGAATTGTTTTCAACCTCTTTTTGTTTTACATGATCTCCAATTGTATGTTGTGGATACCTCCACCCAGAGATTTTATCTATTTTGTTAAGTGCGATTAAAAAAGGCGTCTTGTTTAATTTTAATATTTTTAGAACTTCTGCTGTCTGTGGTTTTATTCCCTCGGTTATGTCTAAGACCAAAACAGCCAAATCCGCCAGACCTCCTCCGCGTTTTCTGAGATTACTGAATGCCAAATGGCCAGGGGTGTCAATAAATAAAAAACCTGGGATTGTTAATTTTATTCCTGATTTTTCTATAAGCGGGCAGATAGTTTTTAACTGGGAAATTGGATAAGATGTGAATGAAATTTTTTGCGTGATTCCTCCGGCTTCGCTTTCTTGAATACAACTGCCCCGAAGGCAATCCAAAACACTTGTTTTCCCATGGTCAACATGTCCGCACACCGTAACTATTGGCTGTCTTATTTTGTTTTTCATAATAAGAATTATAGAACATAGATTAAAAAGTTTTGGTTAAAATAATTAAGAAAATAAAAGGGTCAAAACCGAAGTCCTAACCCTTATCTAACCGAAGTTAGACAATATTTTAATGTTCTGGGAGTATTTAAATCTTTCGCATACTGATTTTGTGCAACCTTGACTTTTTGTGCAAAGCCTTTACAAACAAAAACTTTTTAAACCAATTTTAACTGATTTTTATTATTAGAAAGTTGTTAAAGTTAATTTATATTTTACAACTTTTGTTTTTACCGACGCTAAAACAAAATGCACTTCCTACAACCAAAACATTCCAAACTTAATGAAAAAGAATCTGCAGAACTTTTGCTAAAATTAAACATTTCTAAGTCGCAATTACCTAAAATTCTTTTAACTGATCATAATCTTCCAGAAGGTTGCGATGTTGGAGATGTAATTAAAATAATTAGAGATAATGGAATTTATTTCAGGGTTGTGATATAATGGTTCAGGAACATTTAATTGTAAAAAAATATTTGAAAGACCATTCGCTGGTTGAGTCAAACATTACTTCTTTTAATGAATTTATTGATCATAGAATGCAGGAAATTGTGGACGAGGTTTCTGAAACAATTAACAACGAGGATTTTGAAATTAATCTTGGAAAAATAGAAGTTGGAAAACCGAAAATTATCGAGGCAGATGGTAGCTCTTCGCTGATTATTCCTTATGAAGCAAGATTGAGAAATATGACTTATGCTGCTCCGATAACTCTTGAAATCAGCGTGAAAAAAGACGATCAGGTTGATTCAGAAGTTGTAGAAATTGGGAAGATTCCAATCATGGTGAAGAGTAAGGTGTGCAATACTTTTGGTTTGTCAAGAGATGAACTAATTGAGAATTATAACGATACTCTTGACCCTGGAGGTTATTTTATAATTAAAGGAAACGAAAGAGT
>DAOWFF010000050.1 GCA_030638105.1 archaeon
AGGACTGAGATTTAAACAAGACCATGTTTTTTTGTTGAGTCCTGATTCAAGAGTTATAGAAGCTTTTGAGAAAGTGGGTTAATCCTTTCTTGAAATTGGAGTTTTTTCAATAAATCTATTGCCCATTCAATATTTTCTTTTTTCCCAGTTCTACTAGGATTCCAACCAACAAATGCTCCAACACAATCAGGTCCATTAAGCAATTTAAAATATTCTTGAGAATTAAATATATTTGGTCTTAAGATATTCTCCTGTAAACTATAAGCTTCATCTTGACTTGGAACTCCTCTTTGGTTTATGCTTATTCCACTAAATGCCTCCAATCCTCCTCCAATAAAATATCCCTCTGACAAATATTGCTCTATAAATCTTTTAATATCCTCTAATCCCTGCTCAGGACCAAAACCTCTGACTTGGTGTAAAGATACTCCGCATGGTTTTTTCGTTTGTCTGATTAAAACAGATAATCTTTCTTGAGATGTTTGTTTTTTAAACTCTTCTTTTAAAAGATTTTGGTGGAAAGCACAAAAATGTTTATTATCCTTTTGAAAACTATCATAGAAGCGATCGCAAAATGTTGGTTTATAATCATTTAAATCATAACAACGACAATTTCCTTCTCTTGATTTTCCAGTCATCTCCCATATTTTTCCAACAGCCACTTCTCCTGATTTTATCATTTCTATAGGAGCATGTAAATCTGTGGTTATAGTCATCCAATTAGAAGGAATGGCATTTACCAATTGCATTAATTCTTCCTGTTGTAATGGTTTTCTGGTATATTCTAATTCATGTCTTTTCTGATTCATCTAATGAATTATCAAAACTACTTTATAAATAATATTGTAATCTAAAATATCTTTCCAAATATAAACGCCCCCACCCCGAATCGAACGGGGAAGCCACAAGGGCCCGGTTCTCAAGACCGGTGCGATACCATTACGCGATGGAGGCATAGGATTTTCCTCGCGTTCGACATAGTCGAGAGCAACGCGAACTATGCGATGGAGGCATGTTATTAGTTAAGAAGATTAGATTTTAAAGATTTCTATTTCCCAAAAACACTTTTCCAAAAACTTTTTTTAATTTTAATTGCTCTATTGTTCTCATCAATGATTTCATATTTAATCACTGGCTTTTCTTTTATGACTGGTGCGTTCTCTGCAGATTCCTGATTTGCTATTTCAAACGCCCTTTCAATCACGCTTTTTGAATATCCCTGATTAAACAACGCTATTTTAAGCGAGTCGGAAGTATAACCTTTTGACAAATTTTTTTTAAAATAATCTACAACCTTTCTCCTGTAATTTTTTTCTGCCATAATTCAAAAAGAAAAACCGAGTTTAAAAATATAATTACTTTTTAATTTCTATTGGCTTTTGTTCTTTGTAAAACTTAACCGCTTGTTTAAGTCGGGATTTTGATTCAGAATAAATTGTCAAAATTTTATCCCGCTTTTTTACTTTGTCTCCAATATGAACATAAAGATAAAGACCAGATGCTTTGTCCAACGGACACCCAGCAATCCTTGCCATAGAATTTATTTTTTTGTTATTCATCTGGGAAACATTCCCTGATTTTTTTGACGAAATATTTTTCTTGAATTTTGCAACAGGCATTTTTTTAATTTTGCCTCCCTGTGCTTCAATTATCTGTTTGAATTTTTCAAAGGCCTTCCCAGAATAAAGAATTTCTTCTGCTAATTTTATCCCTTCACCTTTTTTTGCTTTGCGTGTCATTTCAAGAATTTCTCCAGACAAAAATAGTGACTTTGTTTCCAAATCTTTTGGTCCCTGCTCTTTAGGATTTAAAACTTTCAGAACATCAGTCAACTCTAAAACAGGTCCAATTCCATTTCCTATTGGCTGATTCCCGTCGGTTAAAACGCAATCTATTTTTTTATTGAAATATTTCCCCAGATATTTAAATTTTCTTTTTAAATTAATTGCCTTTTTTTTAGTAACTTTTGCAGTTCTTCCATAGGGAATATCTATCAAAATATACTTGCTTCCTGCAGCAAGTTTTTTAGACATTATTGATGCAAGCATCTGAGCTTCAGGATCTATCTTCAGCATTTTTTCAATTTTAATTATTCTTGAGTCAGCAGGTGCCATGTCTAATGCTCCGCCCCAAACCATGCAAGCGTTTGTTTTTCTGATTATTTTTTTTAATTCATTAATTGAAAATTCCACAGGAGATATTGTCTCAATCACATCCGCGGTTCCAGCCGCACTGGTTATCGCCCGTGAAGATGTTTTTGGGATGATTAATCCTGTAACCGCACAAATTGCAACCACTATCGGAGTGGTTCTGTTCCCAGGAATTCCCCCGACACAATGTTTGTTAACCACAAATTTATTTTTGAAAACAAGCTTTTCCCCTGAATTTAATATGGCCTTTATTAGATAAATTGTTTCTTTTAAATTCATACCTTGTTTATACATTGCCGACGCGAAAAGTGTAATTTCTGGTTCAGACAGAGAATTATTCACAACATCTTTGATTATTTCATTTATTTCTTTTTCAGACAAATGTTTTTTGTTTAATTTTTTCTTTATAAAAATTAAACTTTTTGGAATCGGAGCAAGTGTAACATCCACTTTTTGCCCGGACCTTAGACCAATCCTTTTTCTAATTTCAGACGAAACAGCAATTTCATTTTCCTTAACTAAACCGCCGATTACATCAATAACTGTGGACATTTCTTTTGGGTACTTTGAAATTGTTTTAATAGAAATCCTATCTTTTGTATGAACTCCCATCTTCGTCGCTGTTTTTTTATTAAGCATAGCGACAGGAAGCCCAGCAGACCATTTCAAAAATTTTGTTTTCAGTTCCATTTAAAATCTCTTTAATTTTATACTTTAAAGAAAAAACGATTTTTATAACTATCTGGTTCTTTTTTGCGGTTCATGAACAAAGAATCCTGGGATTTTTTTATTTCTGTAAAGTTCAAGTATTATGAAAAAATAAGCAAGTATTAAAGGACCGAGGATAAATCCCAAAATACCGAACATGAAAAATCCTCCAATCATCCCAACAAGAATTAATGAAGACGGGACTTTGGTTCTTTTTGAAACAATTATTGGTTTTAATAAATTATCAACGACTGAAGAAATTACTCCAAAGAAAGTAACTCCGAACGCGGCAAAATTATTTCCTGCTACAAAAAGATAAATGACAACGGGAATCCAGATGATTGCGGTTCCTATAATCGGGAAAATTCCTGCCAGACATGCAAACAATGTAAGGATTAAAGAATTTGGAACCCTGAAAATAAAAAGCCCGAGCCCGACGAGAAGACCCTGAATAATTCCTACAATAACCTGCCCGTAGATAACTGAAATTGTAATCCCTCTTGAAGATTCAAACAATTTTTTTTCAACTTCTTTTGAAAATGGCAATAAACTTTTTATGTAAGTTACAGATTCTTCTTTATTTCTAAGTATAAAAAAGAAAGTAAAAAAGACAACTAAAAATTGTAAAAGCAAAGTCGGGAAATTTAATATTAATTGTGAAAGAGAATTTGTTAAAGAATTCGTTGCTCTTGTAACAAAAGAGTGAATAACAGAACCAATTTCTGCTGAAAATTCTGTTGCTAACGACGGGAAAAAACTTTGGAGGGGTGTAACGAAATCTATTTGCTGAGAAAAGAAATAAACTTTAATTGATTGTTTTATAATAATTGGTGTTAAAAACCAAAGAGGTAAAACTATTATCAGTCCCAATAAAAAACAAATTAAAGAAGCTGAAAAATTTTTTGAGTTTGTAGTTTTATAAAGCCAGTCATAAACTGGAGTGAATGTAAACGCCAAAATGATTCCCACAATTATTGAAAGTAAAATCGGTTTTAATATAAAAAAAGATAAAACTATAAGAACAATAAAAATTATCGTTGTTATAATATTCTTGTAGTAAGTGTCGTCCATTTTGTTATTACTTATTTTAAGTAGTTGAAATTTATAAAGTTTTGTGAAATTAGAATTTTGGAATAATTTCCAATTAATGTAAAATATAAAATTATTTTAAATTTTCTGAAGAAAACAATCCACAAACTTTTATAAACAAAATAAAATAATTTATTATATGAATTTTATAAAAAAAATATTTGACAAAGAAGTGGATAATTCCGTGCACCTTCAGTTTCAAAAATTCAGCAAGGGAGAATTCATAAACCGAGCGATAATAAAAGCCCGCAAGTCAAAAAACAAATTCACTATTGTAACAAGCTTTGAATTTGCAAATGAAATGGTGAGAGTTGTCGCGGAAAAATTAGGCGACGAGAAAACAAACATAAAGGGTGCGATTGTTTCTACAAATGATTTAACAGGCAAAATTGACTTTAAAGAAAAAAAACAATTTCAGGGAGTGAAAAGATATTTGATTGATAAAGAAATGTCTGGGAAAGAAATAATTGAACTGCTCGATGAATTTCAAAAGGCGTTTTTTGCCCTTAGTTTTGAAGCCGGAGAGACGATTTTGAAAATAAAACCCAAAGCCCCAAAATCATCTAAACCAAAAAACAAAGGTGAAAAACCAAAGCCGGACTTTTGCCGACTAATTACAACTGACCAGGACTTAGGAAAAAGCTTTGTTTTTGAAGCACCGAATTTTAAGAAAGCAGAAATAATTCATAATTTTATAATTGAGGATTTAATTTTTCCAGAAGGCGAAAAAGATTACTCCAAGATTAGAGAAATGGCAAAGAGAAAAGGGAAAATAATTCGCGATGCAGTGATTGATGAAAAAGAAATGAGAAGTGAGATTGAATTTGTGGCTTGAGGTTTACTAGTAAAATTCTTAGGTCAGTTTTATAAATGGGAATGTCTTGTAATTAAAATAAAAGGAGGTAAGATAAAATGTGTTTAACCAAAACAATTTTTTCTGGAGTAATCGCATTAGCATTAATTGGTGCAACAATTAAAAATTGGATGTCGTATGAAACATTGGACAAAGTTTTTATGATTGCACTATTGGTGGGGGTAATAGGATTAGTTTACAAATTCTACAAAAAAGAATAAGATCGGATTTGCTGAAGACTTTTAAAATTAAGGTATTTACAATTTTACAGAAGGTGTTTTGTTTATGATTGGAAATCAACAAATTAATTATTAGTTATTACAATTGTAACCAACTATTTTGTAATTTTCATCAATTACATTATTTGGGTCAACAACTAAGTTTATCTTGAATTTTATTTCCTTTCCAACATTTCCTTCAGGAGTGATTGGTTTGTTAGAATAGTAGATATTTTTACAATAAAAATAGTTAATATTTTCTCCTTCTTTATTACCTTTAAAACAAAAAAATGAGATAATTTCCGCTCCATCAAGCCATTTTTCATTAGTTCCACTATGAAAACTAAGCATATCTGAATTGGGGGTAGAAAGTTTTATCCTATCTGGGATTAAACTTTCACAAGAAACATTATCTGTAATTGTCCTTATTTTTGGGAGTACATAAATTAAACCAAGAATTAGTAAAAACAAAAATAGATAAAATAAAACATATTTCTTGAAAGAAATCAAAGTTACTATTGCTCCTTTTTTATTCATAGGATATTTATGAAGATATCTTTTAAAAATCTGCCGATTAAGAATAATTAAATTACAAAATCCAAAATAGATGGTTGGAGTTGATTGGATTAAGCCAAATCTAAAATTGTTTTATAATAATCTATTACTAAAATGTTCGGATGATTTTTATACCTTTTATTAAACCCATCATCTTTTACTAAAATTGCTGTTTTATGTGAAGTATCAACTATATTGTCTACAGCCACAAATATAGATATGTCTCCTAATTCTATAACTGGTTTATCCATATTAATTAAATTTAATATATTTTCTTTTGTAATATCTTTTTCCTCTCTAATTTTGTTTAATATTGGGATTACAATTTTTACCATTTTATTAAAATCTGGTCTTTTATTTCTATCATCATCACAAGTAAAATGATGACATACTTCTGTTAATATGTGGGGTGTAATTAATAATTTATTCCAATTAGTTAATTTAAGTGCCTCAAATAAATCCCATAAATCTTGAAAATCTTTTTCTAATTTTTTACTAAATTTCCATTTAAGAAATCCATCAATAAATATCTTCATAACGCTTGTGTCAATAAAGACACCATTTTTAGTGAATGGAAGAATATCTTTTATATAATCTTTATGTGTATCTTTTAAAT
>DAOWFF010000054.1 GCA_030638105.1 archaeon
CATTAACAAGTTTGATTAAAAGCTCCATGCCAGAACAAGAATACCTTTTATGCCTCCCCTTATCTAATTCAACAACATAGGCAGGAATTTTCACATCTTTTTTTCCTTTAACATCTTCTTCATTGCCTTTTCTTACTACTATTTTTTTTCCTTCAACTATTTCTCCAAGGTGTGTATTAAGATATTTCATAGATATCTAATAAAGATGCCCATTTTAAAATTAATTGTGTTTAGAAATATATTTTCTACCGATATTCTCTCCAAGTAAACTCACACTTTGTGCATTTGAAAAATTTTGTTTCTGCCTCGTCGCCTGAACGCGTCTGCACTGTCCAAAAATACGCTTCTTTGTTCCCGCATTTTTTACAGACCTCAGCAATTATCGGAAAAACCGACGCCTGTTTTTTTGACACGACTGCAACTTCTTTTCTTTTCTCAATTTTTTCAGAGGTCTGAATTTTCACTTTTCCCCTGGCAGAATAATTACATCTGGGACACTTACTATTTTTTTTCAGTTGAAAAAGCACCGCACCACATTTCGGACAGAATTCCATTATAAATTTCCCCCTACTAATTCTGCATCAACAATTTTGGTTGCTGTTAGACAGAATTTCATTATAAATTTCCCCTTACTAATGCTACATCAACAATTTTGGTTATTATACAAACTTCCATTTTAAGTTTTGTTAAATTGCCTTTTTAAAATTTTCTTTTAATTTTGTTTGCAAAAACCTTCAGGAATATAATAAAAATTCTTGTTGCGGACAACTTTATTCCAGATGTCAGCCCCGACAAGTTTCACCCACCCAACATAAGGCACAATTCTAAACACCGCCTTTCCAACAAGTTGTTCTTCTCTTATTTCAATTTCAAACTGCTGCACATACCCAACATTGTCCCCAATTGTGGAAAAAATCCGCTCCCCATTTTCTTCCCTGATATTTACAACCCGATGAATTATCGGATATTTAATTTTCCCGTTAAAAATTAGCACATCCCCAATTTTCAGTTTCTCTGGATTTGCCCCGACGATAAATAAAATATCTCCCTTATTAAACCCATCTTTAAATTTAAAATTCTCAAAGTCTGTTTTTGCTATTTCAAATTCAGAATATTTTAATCCCTGCTCATCCCACCATTCATCATAGTCAGAGAAAAAATTTCCGTCGTGATACATGCTACAGGATTCAACAATTGCCAACGGCAAAGTGGTCCCAGTTACAAAATTTAATGTCGGAAAAAATATCAACTTAATAAAAATTATCAAAAAAATCACTGTCAAAAACCAGCCCTTTAAACTATCGTCCTTCCAGACAAAAAACCAGAATTTTCTGAAAAACTTTTTTATTTTTTCCACGCTCTCTTTTTTCATTAGGGTAAAAGTCAATATGAGTTTTTAAAATGTTTTATAATTCTGATTTATTTTATTTGAAATTTATTTCACAACTTTTAATTTAACATGAACATGAGAAATTAATCCGCCAAAAAATAATGATAATTTTTCTCTTAACCATTTCCAGAAAATAAATTTTCCAATGATTGTTGGAATTAAGTCAATTTCAACTATTTCAAATCTTTTCATTTTATTTATAGTGTTTGGTTGCCCGATCAATACTTTAAATGTAGAATCACTAAAACAATATTTCGCAGAAACATCATTAAATGCTCCTTTATTATTATAATATGCTTCTGTAATTTCTATTATCCCACCTGACTTGCAAATTCTCCACAACTCATTTAATACCATATTAATATTATCTAAAGTGCATAAAACTGATTCTATGAGAATATAGTTATAAACATTATCTTTAAGCAGATAAGGAAATTTATTAAAATCAAAACTAATTATTTTTTTTGATTTTTGGATATCACAATTATCCCATCCTTCTTTTATGTTATTTCCACATCCAAAATTTAATCTTTTCATTTTAACTTGTGATTAATTAATGACATCTGCTTTTTAAGTGTTGTTATCTATTTGTATCATGTCAAGAAGAAAAGCTTTAGATATTAAAAAGAAAATTCTTGGAGTACTGAATGAAAAAGGTGAAATGTCCTTAAGAAAGTTAGATATACAAGTAAATACCAGTTCTCAAACAATTAAAGACCAAATTAAAGAATTGGAATTTTTTGACAAAGTTTTGATAATCAAACATACAAGGAATAGAATTAATGGAAGACCATATACCACAGTAAAGTTGAAGCATTAAAAATTATTTTAATTTTACACAAATTTTTTCAGCACCAAAATATTTAAATAGTGTATATCTTAAGTATACACGCTTGATATATACAAAATGCAAGATATATTTGACAACACAATTCTTTGTAAAAATTGCAACACAAAAATGCAAAA
>DAOWFF010000022.1 GCA_030638105.1 archaeon
GGAAAATTGCATATGGGGCATGCTCTTGGGGATTCGCAACAGGATTTTTTTGTGAGGTACAAGCGAATGAATGGTTTTAATGTTTTGAATCCTTTTGGAACCGATAACAACGGCTTGCCGACTTTGAGATTAATTGAAAAAGAGAAGCAAGTGGATTCAAAGAAAATGAAAAGAGAGGACTTTATTGAACTTTGTAATAAAACAATAAATGAGGAATTTATTCCGCTGTTTCTTGAGGACTCTAAAAACCTTGGGATTTCTGCTGACTGGGATTTGTTTTATTCAACAATTGATAAACAATCAAGGAAAATTTCACAAAAGTCATTTATTGAATTATACAAAATGGGAAGAGAATACAGGGTTAAGGCCCCGGCATTGTGGTGCACAAAATGTCAGACAACTATTTCGCAAGTGGAATTAGAAGACAAGGAAATTTCAACTGAATTTAATGAAATAATTTTTAAAGTTGACGGAAAAGATTTGAAAATCGCTACGACAAGACCTGAATTATTGCCTGCTTGTGTTGCTGTTTTTTATAATCCTTTAGATAAGAGATTCAAGAAATTAAAAAACAAAAAAGCAAAAGTGCCAATTTTTAATTTTGAAGTCCCAATTCTTGAGGATAAAAGAGTTGAAATTGAAAAAGGAACAGGAGTTGTAATGTGTTGCACATTTGGAGACCAGATAGACATGGAATGGCAAAAGGCATATAATCTTGAAATTAAAGAGGCAATAAATAAATATGGGGTAATGACAGAAATTGCAGAAAAATATTCTGGGTTAAAAGTTAAACAGGCACGGGAAAAAATAATTGAGGACCTAAAAAAAGAAGACCTTTTGAAAGATAGAAAATCAATTAAGCATTTTGTGAACACTCATGAGAGATGCGGAACTCCGATAGAAATAATGGTTTCTAAGCAATGGTTCATTAAGTATCTCGATTTAAAATCAAAAATGTTAAAGTGGGGGAATGAAATAAAGTGGCATCCGAAGTATATGAAAACGCGATATGATAATTGGGTTAAAGGTTTGCAATGGGACTGGTGCATCTCGAGACAAATTCCTTTTGGAGTGGCTTTTCCTGTTTGGTATTGTGGGAAATGCAACAAAGTAATTTTAGCTGATGAGAAACAGCTTCCTGTTGACCCTATTGAGACAAAGCCACCATTAAAAAAATGCCCAGATTGTGGTTCATGTGAATTTATTCCAGAGAAAGATGTTATGAATACTTGGGCAACTTCTGCACTGACGCCAACGATTGTAAAGAATTTGCTAAAAGGAACAAAGGCATACGAAAAAATAAAATCCCAGCCAATGAGCATCCGAAGAAACGGGCAGGACATAATCAGTTTTTGGGATTTTAATACAATTGTAAAGTCGCAGTTACACTGGAAAATTAATCCGTGGAAAGAATTGTATATTAATGGATGGATTCTCGGAAGAGACGGGCATAAAATGTCAAAGTCAAAATCAAATTCAGTATCTCCTCAAGAAATTCTCAAGGAATATGGTGCAGATGTTTTAAGATATTTGTCAGCGTCAGTTAAACCTGGAGATGCTACGCCTTTTTCAGACAAGGAATTAATTGCAGGGAAAAAATTTGTAAACAAATTTACTAATGCTTCAAAATTTGTTTTTATGAATTTGAAAGATTTTGATGGAGTAAAGCCAAGAAAATTGGAAAAAGTTGATGAATTGTTTTTGGTAAAAATTGGTTTGGTTATTCAGAGAGTTACAAATTATTTTGAGAAATATGAACTCTCAAAAGCCAAAACAGAAGTTGAAAAGTTTTTCTGGCAAATTTTTTGTGATAATTATTTGGAGATTGTTAAAAAAAGAATTTATCAAGGCAAAGGAAATAAAAGAAAATCTGCACAATATGTTTTGCATATTGGTTTGCTGGCTATTCTGAAAATGGTTGCTCCTTTTATGCCATTTATTACTGAAGAAATTTATCAGGAACATTTTAAAAAATTTGAAAAGAATAAAAGTATACATGTTTCCAAATGGCCAGAAGAATTAAAAATAAAAACCAAAGATGAAAAAGTATTTGATTTGATGATAAAAATTATTTCAAAAGTCAGACAGGAGAAATCAGAGGCAAAAAAAGCAATTAATTCTGAGATTATTTTAACACTTGAAGAAAAAAATTTGAAAAATTTAAAAGATGTTTTGGATGATTTGGGGGCAGTTACAAATGCGACAAGTATGAAAGAAGGAAAGAAGTTTAGAGTGGAGTTTTTATAACAACAAATTTTAAATACCTTGTTTTATTTAATAATGAGTCCTAAATATTGGGATTTATAGAATATAGAAGGAGGTAAAATGAAAAAAAATTTAATCTATAGCGGAATTTTGGTCGGCGTGCTTTTGGTTTCGATTGTTTCTGCGAGCTGCTTTACAGGCAATGCAGTTAATGACCCAGTAACGATAAATGTTTATGGAAACGCAAGATACGACAAAAAATTTGAGTTTGACGGAGTTACTTATGCAGTTGGCGCGGATTTTTCTGACGACGGAAAAGAAGTTTATCTGATAATGAC
>DAOWFF010000075.1 GCA_030638105.1 archaeon
GCATTGGAAATAAGAGAAAAAATAGGAAATTTTGATGTGCTTAATTTTGACGACATCCAAACATCTGGGGGTTATGTAAATTTTTTTGTCAACAGAAAAAATCTCGCAAAAAAAGTTCTTTCAGAAATTTTGGAAAAAAAAGAAAATTATGGAAAAAACGATTTTGCTAAAAAACAAAATATAATGCTTGAATTTTCTCAGCCAAATACTCACAAAGCATTTCACGTGGGACATATCCGAGGCACTTCTGTTGGAGAAAGTTTATCAAGGATGGCTGAATTTTGCGGAGCAAAAATTATACGGG
The DNA here is from genome assembly GCA_030638105.1 of archaeon. Lineage (GTDB taxonomy): Archaea > Nanobdellota > Nanobdellia > Pacearchaeales > GW2011-AR1 > DAOWFF01. The sequence goes on from DAOWFF010000075.1 coordinate 305, forward strand.
CGAATTATCAGGGGGACACAGGCATGCATGTTGCTAAGTGGCTCTGGTGTTATAAAAAATATCACTCCAAGGTAAAAATAAAAAAAGATGAATCTTGGATAGCTTCTGTTTATGTGGATGCTGTTAAAAGATTAACTAAAAATAAAAAACTTCAGGAAGAAGTTGACAAGATAAATAAAAAACTTGGAACAAAAGAAGATAAAGAATTAAATAAACTTTGGGAAAAAACAAGAAAAATAAGTTTAGAATCTTTAGAAAAAATCTACAAAGAATTAAACACTTTTTTTGATGTTTACTTTTTTGAAAGTGATGTTGAAAAAAGAGGGGTAGAGATTATTGATAAGTTGCTTAAAACCAAAGTTGCAAAAATTAGTCAGGGTGCTGTGATAATTAATTTGAAAAAATATAATTTAGGTGTTTGGGTTTTATTAAGAAAAGATAAAACAATTTTATATTCTGGAAAAGACATTTCATTAGCAGAGAAGAAATCTAAAAAATATAAATTAGATAAATCTATTTATGTAGTTGCTAATGAGCAGGATTTGCATTTGAGACAATTGTTTAAAACACTGGAATTAATGAATTTTGAAGACGCTAAAAAATTACAACATGTTTCTTATGGTATGGTGAGATTTCCTCATGGAAAAATGTCTTCCAGAACAGGAGATAATTTTCTTTATTCAGATTTTTTGGAAAAAATAAAAAATCAAACAAGAAAAAGAATAAAAGAAAGAGAAGCTAAAATTTCTGACAGAGAATTAGAAAAAAGAACCTTGGCAATTTCAATAGTTGCTATGAAATATCCCATGCTTAAACAAAGTTCTAATAAAAATATTATTTTTGATATAAAAGAAGTTACAAATTTTGAAGGCGACACAGGACCTTATCTTCTTTATTCTTACGCCCGTGCAAGTTCAATTTTAAGAAAAACAAAAAAAGAAAATAAATCTGAAATTTTTGAGTTGGAGCCAAAAGAAATAGAATTAGTAAAAAAAATTTCCCAGTTTCCAAAAGTTGTTTCAGATTCCTACAGAAATTTAAACCCGTCCCTGATTGCAAATTATTCTTATCAGTTAGCACAAATTTTTAATGAGTTTTATCACGCTTGTCCTGTGATTGGTTCAAAACAGGAAAAATTTCGGCTGGAATTAGTTGAATCATTCAGGCAGGTCTTAAAAAATTCTTTAAATCTTTTGGGAATAAAAACAATTGAAAAAATGTAATCCTTGGCGTATAGTAAAATTCAAACGAAAACAAAACTTTTTTAAACTGGTTCTTCTTGGTATATTTGAATAATTGAAAGGAGGTGTGATTGATTTCGCGAGGATAAAATTATTATCTAAAGTGAAATCGTAATTTAAATGGCAAGAAAAAATCCAAAAATATTAAATTTCGTTGCTTGGCTAACAGGAGTTATTGTAGCATTAGCAGTTGGTTTCGGAATGGTTGGAGGAACATTAACTCTCCCAACTTGGCTTGGCGGAGACATTGTTGCAATGGTTGCAGGATGGATTGTTGTTCTGACAACAGCATTAGGAGTGGTGTTAGCAATCCTTAAGCAATAATTTTCCAAATTCTATTTCTTTTTTTCTTTAATTTATGTTTAATAAATCAGAATCTGTTTTTCAATAGTTTTCTTCCTTGAAGGTATCTTCTGGCATTTGTTTTAAAATCTTTACCAGAAAAATTATTTGTAAACAAAGACACGCTGGATTTTATCTGGCTTTCAATTAATTTTTTTTGTTGAACAAACAAACTATTGTCTTCTTTCAATTTTTCAGCGTACAACTTTACATAATCTGAATCTTTTTTTGGAATCATTTTAATTCTTCCCTGATAATGTTCTCATACTCTTTAAATTTTTCTTTTTTAAGAATATCTGAAAAAAAAGTCCTTAAATGTAATGCATCCTCAAAATCTTTTTTTCCTGCTAAAATTATTTCTTTGTACAATATTTCAAATTCCAACTGAGGAATCTTAAATTCAAAATCTTTAATTTTTATTTTTTGTGGATGGGTAAATTCATAATATTTCGCTTTTTTATTTTCATCAATAAAAACCATTTCTATATTTGGAAACATTTCATTAATTCGTGCAAACCGGATATTTATCATATCTTTAACATAAGGGTAAACTTCTTCAAAGCTATCTCCCTGATAACACCAAAAATTATTTTTTTGTAAATCTTGAAATAATTCTTTGAATTTATTTTCATCTGCAACAGGAATAAGAATGTCCACATCTTCAGTACCCCTTGACCTTCCAGTTGAAATACTAACAAATCCGCTGACAATCAAATAATCAGAATGCTTTTTCAAAACCTTTAAAAAATCTTTTACAAATAAATCTAATTCTGTTAACTCGCGATTTATCATAAGAGTTTCCGCTTTAACATAATATCCTTTTTCCATAAAATCAAAATGAGAACAGGTTATATATAATTTTTGATTGAGAGGTGTGAACAACTTGGTTATTTAATTAATATTTTTTAATAATAATTTTCCAAATTCTATTTCTTTTTTTCTTTAATTTTTGTTTAGTTGTTTTTTAGTTAGTTAAAGTATATCTTTGAGGATAACACAAATAAAAAGTGTGGACGCAACATTTATATACCTAACCGACAATTATCGGTTTATGTGGATTGCTAAGTTTAAATTAAAAGATGATGAAGATATTTATAACCCGTTATGTGTGAAATTTATGGTAGAACTTTTTGCAGTACCTTATGCTAATTTTGTTAAGGGAAGTAAAATAAATCTACTTATTGGGTGCGTAATCTCTGGTTCTGAAGAGAATAAAAAAAAGTTTGTTGAGGAGATGAAAAAAGATAAAAGAATTAAACTTGTTGAACAACATCATGATTTTATTTTTATTCATGTTCAACATTCTCTTTCCAGAGAAACCAAATCAGAGATAAGAATATTCTATAATCCCCAGTACATCAGAGTCAAGCCAGTACATGTGTCTAGTGATGGATGGGAATATTGGGAAGTTGCCTGTTTAAATCGCATAGAATTAAACAAACTTGTCCAAGTCGCAACAAAACATTATCATGGCGAATTATTTTCCATAAAAGAAGAAAAACTAAAGGGCGTTACAAGTTTAGAATTAACGCCTCATTTATCTGAAAAACAATTAGGGGCTTTAAGAATTGCCTACAAAGGAGGTTACTATAATTACCCTAGAAAATCAACTCTCCCTGATCTGGCTAAAAGTGTTAAGAGGTCATATTCTACATTTCAAGAACATTTACGAAAAGCAGAAAATAAGTTGTTAGATCATTTCTTAAGATACCGATAATTGTCGGGTAAAACTAATTATTCTAATTAAGGTAACCATTTTTTAGTGGTTAAAATGAATAGATTAGAGCAACTAGTTAAATCAGAACGATTAAATGGAAAAAGAATTATTATTACTGGTTGTGGTTATAAACCTCTTTCAAAAGTTTTTACAGATATTGTAACAAAAGAACCAAGCCATGATTCTATAAAGATTGATGATAAGGAAATGAAACTAAATATTGGTTCTGCTATTGCAGGTGTTTTAGCAAGAAATGGAGCAATTGTTCATATGGTTTCTACTTCTCCAGATAAACTACAAAATATCAAAAATAATTTTTCAAAGATTATTGAATCTAATTTAATAGAATATTCTGCTTTAGATTTACTAAATGAAAAAAAAGTGAAAAATTTTGTTGACAAATTGCCAAAAGATAAACCTTTGTATTGGGTGCAATCAGTTGGATTAGGAGCAGGAAGTTATAAATTAAAAGATGATAATCCTTATCTTCCTTTAGAAAAAATTGATTTGGATTTAATTGAAGCAGAAACATTGAATGTGATAAAATCAACACATATTATGATGAAAAACCTTTTGCCGATTTTTAGAAAACAAAAAGAAACAAGAATTGCGATAATAACTTCAATGAGTGCTATAAGAGGTTATTCTTTTGGCGGAACACATACAACTGCAAAAGGTGCAATAGATAGATATGCAAATTCATCAATGTTGGCATTGTATAAGGACAATATTTTTGTTACAACAATAAGGCCTGGAGGAGTAGATACTGGAATGTATGATAATCAAAAAGTTCAGGAAGCAATAAATGTTGTTTCTGATGAATATAATGGACAATATAGAAAACATCAAACTTACGCACCTCCAACAACAGTCGGAGAAGCAATAAACTATGCTTTCACAACTCCTTCACATATTCCTTCTATAAACTTAGTTGCAAAAGGACAATTTCCAAATGAGGGTTCATAAAAGTTTATTTTTAACTACTCATTTAACACTTTTCATCTCTTTCCAAGCCAGTTCAAAAAGTTGTTCTAATGCCTGAGCAAAAAACTCTGTGTTTATCCAAACCCCAAGGTCATAGTTCGGATGAAATTTCTCGTCGTCAAGAAGCATAAACATCAACTGATTAGAATCAATAATCACAAATCTTGCTCTCATTTTATCCAACTTTCTGACTTCTGCAACTTTCATAAAGTCCTTAGCAACATTCATATTATTGTTGTCAATCGGAGCAGCAATTCTTATTTTAACTCCTCTTTTTTTGCACTTTTCCAAACTTGGCATTAATGCCTCAAATTTTCTGTTAAGACCTTCAGCTGTTGTAATAATTGTGATTGTTTTTTCTGCATCCCGAATCATCATATCCAAATGATTATACAAATTTTGTCTGCCCTTTAAACTCCCAGATAAATCAGACGGCTCAACAAATTTCACGCCCTTAGTAAATAATGTGTTAAGTTCTATTAAAACTTCATCACTTTTTAATGTTTCAAGTCGCTGTGTTTTTTCTTTAGCATGTCTAACTAAATTCTTTTTCACTCTTTCAATAACTTCTTCTGGCTTCAATGCAACAAACTTAATTGGTTTCCCAAGTTTCATAACAATAAATCCTTTTTTCTCCAAACTCTCTAAAATATCATAAGTCCTTGATCTTGGAACATCAGAAATGCTACTTAGCTCCCCGGCAGTTGATGTTCCCCGTGAAAGCAACGCTGCCCAGACCTTTACCTCGTAGAGATTTAAATCAAAAATTTTTCTCAGTCGGCTCAAAAATTCGTCTTTAACTATCATTTTGTATTTTTATCAATCAATTTTTGTTTTTAAATATTGTTATAATAAAAGAGTAAACTTAATGGATTACTCATTGGTAGTCCTTAACTCATTTAAAAATTTTTATTGATATTTTAACCTCCTTATCTTTAATTTTGAAGACATTATTGTTTTTAAATCTTTCCTTATTAGTTGTAACAATTTCAAGTTTTTTCGAGTTGGTTCTTTCTTTAATAAATTTTTTTTCTTTTTCCAAGATTTTTTTAAAATCCTCGTCGACAAAAATTAAAAGTTCAATTTCATTTTCTTTTTCTAATCCCAAATTTTTCCTGAACGCCTGAACTTTTCTTGACATTTCCCGAGCATAACCTTCTGCTTCAAGTTCAGGAGTTATTTTAGTGTTAAACTTAACAGAAATTTCCGCTTTCTTTTTCAGTTCAATTTTTTTAACATTCAGTTGCTTCGCAATAATTCCCAAATTTTCTTTTTCAATTTTGTTGTCGCAATAAATTATTGCCCTCGCTAAAGGCCACTTCAAACCAATTTTTTCTTTGTCTCTTTCTGCAAGTCCTTTTTCAATAATCAAAAAAACTTCTTTAAATTCTGTTTCAAGTTTTTTGTCAATCTTTTTTAAATCTGGTTTTTGCCATGAACAAAGATGTACGGATTTTTCTTTCACAATTTTTTTACTCGCCAGATTTTGATAAACCTCTTCGGTTATGAATGGAATTATTGGAGCACACAATTTAAGCAAGGTAAAATAAACTTCTTTCAAAACATATTTCGCTTCTTTGTCGTCGTTAAATAATCTGTCTCTTATTATTTTGATGTAGCCCCTGCTTAAATCATTCAGCCAAAAATCTTTCAACTCCCGAGTCGCTAAATGCGGATGCAAATTTTCCAACTCCTCTGTAACTTTTTTTACCAGCGAATTTAATTTACTTATTATCCATCTGTCTTCTGGTTTTTTTATTTTTCTTGTTTTTGCATTTTCAATTAACCTTGATAAATTAAATAAAACATTCAGATTGTTTTGAGGTTCTCTGGCAGAATTAAATCCAAATTTCAGTTCCTGACTTGGATCCTGCAGACAAAAAATAATTCTCATTGTGTCTGCACCAATTTTGTCCTTTGCCTCGTCAAACCAGATTGCATTGCCTTTGCTTTTGTGCATCTCTTCTCCTTTTACATCTTTCAAACTTTCATAGCCCAAAAGAGAATTAAACGGAGCTTTTCCAGTCAATGTAACAGACGCCCAGAATAATGCATTGAACCACCCCCGGGATTGCCCAGGCATATTTTCTGAAATCAAATCCGCAGGAAACCATTCATTCCAATATTTTTTGTCAGATAAATAATTCAAAGTTGAGAACGGAACAATCCCTGCGTCAAGCCACGCGTCCCCGACATCGCTGACCCTTTTAATTTCTTTTTTACATTCAGGACATTTTATTTTAATTTTATCAATCCAAGGACGATGTATTTCTTTAAGATTATCAACATCTTTTTTATTAATTGATTTTTTTCTTAATTCTTCTAAACTTCCGATGATCTCAACATGACCACAAGAACATTCCCAAATTGGCAACGGCAAACCCCAATATCTTTTTCTTGAAATCAACCAGTCCCCCATATTCTTAAACCATTCTTCCTGCCTCACCTTTCCGTATTCTGGAAACCATTTTATTTTTTTATTTTCTTTAATCAACTTGTTTCTAATTTCATTACATTTTACATACCATTCATCAACAAGTCGGAAAATCAATTCATTACCACATCTCCAGCAGTGAGGGTATCTGTGCC
>DAOWFF010000028.1 GCA_030638105.1 archaeon
ACATGAAAATTTTACACGTTTGTTTTGTGAACAACGAGCTAATGAGAAAAATTTGGGATAAAGAACATAAATTAAATGAGAAGGGAACAATACTCGATTGTGAGTTGAAGGGAGGTATTTTGAGAAATATTTTTGGAGATAAAAGTTTTAGCAGATTTGAAAAAAGGATTGTTTCTGCAGAAGAATTTTATGGATTTGATTACGATGATTTTTTAATGATAGAACCCCCGAGATCAGATGATACTTCTTATGGAGCAATTCTTCATAAAGAATATGATGCGGTTGTGATTGAATATTTAAGAGGGAAAAGGTTTATGGCCCCGAAGGGATTTTTTTATCTCCCGACCTCGCACGAAGTTTAATTTGGATTATTCTTCTACCACGAAATCACTCGACCCTCGACTTAAATCTTTTTGAATTTACCTGCATACAAAATTCTTTCAGAAATTAATAATCTTTTCAAGATTATGGAATGGCCCCGAAGGGATTTGAACCCTCGACACCCAGATTAAGAGTCTGGTGCTCTAAACCAAGCTGAGCTACGGAGCCATTAGTTAATATTGGGGAGCAAGTTTAAAAATCTATTTCCTCAGCCGTTTCAAATTCCTCGCGAGAATTGCTCTTTGTTCTATTTTTCTTGAAACAAGAATTTTCTTTTTGCCAACAGAAGTCGGGTTTGTTATTTTCTGTCCTGCTTTTGCTCTGATAATTGCGTCAAGAAGTTTAATCGGAATTTTTTCTGGCTTCGGAATTCCTAAATCAGAATGAAGTTTTCCAGGGTGTTGAATGGCTTTTTGAATCCAGGTTTTTATCATTAAGAAAATAGGGAATAAAAATATATAAATCTTTCTTATTTTTCTTTGGCTAAAATAATAAGGGAACGAAATTAAAATTTCGCATAACTAAAGATAAAAGGTTTCACGCAAATTTTTCATTGGTATATGATTTCTAATCCTTCGGATAGATAGTTCGGCTTACGCCGAGGGATAAGTTTTTATATTGCTTTTCTTTATTTATTTTATCATGGTAGAAAAGAAAAAACAAAGATATCCACAATTTACAGATAGAGAGCTTTTGGAAAAGATTTATTATCGGGCAGGGTGGATATTATTTTGGGCTGTAATTGCAGCATTGGCCGCAGGATCTGCAAATTAATCACATAATTTTAAATTTTTCAATTTTATCATTAATCTTTATATCTAGAATTATTGTTTGATTAATTTCTTCCCCTTTTTCTCTACCAATTTTAGTCAAAAAATATCCTATTTTTGTTATACAAGCCAATTGAAATTTTAGAAAGGGTTTCTCTCTCATTGTCTTTTCTAAACTTTCAGGGTCTTTATTTTTTTCATCCCAATTAATCGTTATATCTTTCATAGAATTTATAACCGAATTTATCTCATTTTGTGTTAATTCTAATTTATGTGCATATTTATTTCGAATAGTATTTAATTTTGAAAAAACATCGTATTCCGATTCACTAATTTCTTTTAATTCAAAAAGAATTTTTAATTTAATATTCTGCGAATTAATTTTTTCTAATCCTGTTGAACATCTTTTTTCTAATAGATAGTTAGCAATATATTCCCCATAAAGCCCCAATAAAATTATTATATCTCTAGAATTTTGGACAGGAGCTTTAAACATTTCATTCAGTAAGTCAATAAATTTTTGCCACTCTGTTTTCATATATTTAATTAGATTTAGGGGTTTTAATAAATTTTTCTTTTAAAAAAATAAACCAAAAAGGAACTTCCCATTTTTTTTAGAAAAAGAAATAAAAAGCGGGCTTATCCCTCAAATACATTGGTCGTCCCACCTAACCTGAAAAGAAAAATCAAATTCCCATTATTTTAGAAATCTTTCTGAATTTCCAATTATTACAATACTTTCAGGGGCGGTTAGTCAAAATTATCTGATTAAATTCTGAATGTTTTCAATCGCGTCTGCAACATTTTTGCCTTTCTTGGTCAGTTTTATCAATTTTATTCGCCCCTTTTTTTCAAACTCAACCAACTTCAGAATCTCTAATGTTTGCAGAATTTTCACTGCATGGCTGTAAGTGCAATCCACTTCCTTAGCCAAGATACTACCATACCTCATCCTTGTGTTCTTTTTCAAAGAAACCAACATTAACGCTGGCTTTCTCCTAAAAAAGATGTCGAAATTTTCTTTCATTTTAGGTATTCCAATGTATATATCCAGATGGTGTTTTGCTTTTAAATGTTTCGTAAAGTATATTTTCCAAAATATATACTAAACTTTTTGAACAGACAGAATATTTATTAAGTAGTGTAACTATTAAATTCCATGAAAAATAAGCGAACAAAAGTTCTTGCAGTGGGCGATATTCACGGGGACACTGGACTTGTGAAACGCCTGGCTGAAAAAGCGAAAAAAGAGGAAGTTGATTTGGTTATTTTGGCAGGCGACTTGACTTTTGCCGAGAGGTCGGTTAAGAATATTATTGGTCCTTTTGTAAAGGAGAAAAAGCAGGTTCTTTTAATTCCAGGGAACCACGAGTCGCTTGCGACAGCGGATTTTTTAGCAGAATTATATCCTAACACAAAAAATATTCATGGGTATTCATTTGTAAAAAACGATTTGGGAATTTTCGGGGCAGGAGCCGGAGATATTGGGATTTTTCAGGTGAAGGATTCGGAAATTTTTAATTTATTGAAAAAAGGACATGAGAAAATTAAAAATTCCAAAAAGAAAATCATGGTAACTCACATGCATCCGAAAGGAAGCAAGGCAGAGTTCTCTGGGTTTGGGGGTTCAAAAGCAGTGAAAAAAGCAATCAAGGAATTCCAGCCAAATATTTTAATAACCGCACATATTCACGAGGCATCTGGAATAGAGGAAAAAATCGGGAAGACAAAAGTTATTAATGTCAGCAGAAAAGAGAAGATTTTTGAAATTTAGGAAAAGGGATAGAAAGGAATATTAATCTAATAGTAGTAACAATAGAAAGATTTATATATCTATTAACATTAATTAAATTATGACAATTAATGAAACTATCGAAGAAGTAAAAGTAGAAAAAGGCATGGGAATCTGGGGTAATTATGAATGTGTTCAGTGCGGTGCGTGTTGTTATGAATGGCATAAATATCTTTTTGAAATTGAAGCAAGAGAAACAGAACAATGTAAAAGTTTTGAGATAAAGAATGGAAGGGCATATTGCTTATCACATGAACAAGAAAGAGAATCGATTTGCGAAACTTATTTCTGTGGAGATATGGACTTTATTATAAGATTTCGAGGAAAGGGAGATGAAAAACTTAGGGCAATTGCAGAAATGCTTGGGACTGTGCCAGATTCATATAAAATTCCAAAACTTCTTTAGAACTTATTTAAACCCCAAAATCTAAAAACTTTGTTTCTTTGGAATTCTTATGAAGAAAAAAATTACAAAGACCCGCGAGGAAGTGATAGCTGAAAGTTATTTTCCAGTTGATGAAACCGACTTAAAACATACTACTGAGAAACAGGAAAAAGAAACCCCTTCAAAAGAGGACTTTACTAAACGGGTTGTTGAAAAGGAATATAAAAAACTAGAAAGAACATCTTTAGAAATTGTGGAACACCGCTCGGTGTACCCCAAATTGCGGAGTAAGGGGGTAAAGCCCACGCGGAAATACAAGAAGCGGAAAAGCAAAATTAAAAAAGTAAAATATGTTCCACCTAAAATTAGTTTGAAAAAAAATGGATATGAACTTGTGATTACAGAAAAACCCCAGGCCGGGCTTAAAATTGCCACAGCTTTGGGGAATGCGACGCAAATGTTTTCTGATAAAATTCCTTATTATGAAGTTGACAGGGACGGGAAAAAAATAATCGTGGCGTGTGCAGTGGGGCATTTGTTCACTTTAAATCAGAATGTTTCTGGTTCAGGTGTTCCGATATTTGATATAGATTGGGCCCCGAATTATGTTGTTAGAAAAAAGGACTTTACAAAAAAATATTACAATCTTTTGCTGAAACTTGCGAGGAATGCAGGTAGTGTAACTATTGCGACTGACTTTGATATTGAGGGAGAAGTTATAGGTCTGAATGTTGCCAGATTTATTTGCAATCAAAAGGACGCGAACAGGATGAATTTTTCAACTTTGACTTCTGACGAATTAAATCAGGCATATAAAAAAAAATCCAAGAATATAAATTGGGGGCACGCGATTGCAGGGGAGTCAAGGCATTATCTGGACTGGTTTTATGGGATAAATCTTTCACGGGCTTTAATGCATGCAATCAAAACCACGGGCAAATTTCGGATTATGTCAATTGGTCGGGTTCAGGGACCAGCACTTAATTTAATTGTTAAGAAAGAAAAAGAAATTCAGAAATTTAAGCCAGAAAAATACTGGCAGGTTTTTATAAATGTAAAAAATTCACATATCTTGGAACTTAAATTTAATAAGGAAATATTTGAAAAAACAGAATTAAAAAAATTTGAAAATTTAAATGGGAGAACTGCACAGGCGAGCACGAAAAAAGCAGAACAAATTTTGCCCCCAAATCCTCCTTTTAATTTAACAACTTTGCAGACAGAGGCATATAAATTTTATGGGCTTGTTCCTGCGAAGACACTTAGGATTGCACAATCGCTTTATCTTGCTGGGTTGATTTCTTATCCGAGAACTTCAAGTCAGAAATTGCCTGAGTCAGTTGGTTACAAAGTAATTTTAAAAAAACTTGCGAAAAAATATAATGTTGAAAAATTAATTACCAAGAAAAAACCTGTTGAGGGAAAAAAGTTAGACCCTGCACATCCTTCAATTTATCCGACAGGAAATTCCCAGATTTTGTCTGGGGACGACGAGAAAATTTATGAATTAATTGTTAAAAGGTTTCTTTCTCTTTTTTGTGATTGTGCTGTAATTGATAAAAAAATAGTTACAGCACAATTAGATGGCTTAATCAGGCATGACCCCAAACTTAAAGGAGGGTTTGATAAAGGGAACCAAGTTTCCCTTTATTTTTCAGTTCGCGGTTCTTCTGTGAGGAAAAAAGCATGGATGGAAATTTATCCTTCTAAATTAAAAGAAAATGAAATTCCGGATTTAGACGGCGAAGTAAAAATAATTAAAGTTAGAACTGAAGAAAAGGAAACACAGCCCCCGAGAAGATATTCGCCAGCGTCTATTCTTTCTGAACTTGAAAAAAAGAATTTGGGGACAAAGGCAACTCGGGCAGCAATTCTTGAAACACTTGAAAATCGCGGTTATATTAAAGACAGAAATGTGAAGGCGACTCCTCTGGGAATTTCTCTTATTGGGATTTTGGAAAAATATTCTAAGATAATAATTGATGAAAAATTGACAAGAGACCTTGAAGAAGAAATGGAGGAAATTTTGAACTCAAAAAAAGGATTAAAAGATAAGCAGAAAATTCTTTTGGAAAAGGCAAAGAAAATAATAACTCAGATTGCTTATGATTTTGAAAAGAATGAGGAGAAAATTGGAAAGGAACTTTTGACTGCGAATATTCAGCAAAGAGAACAGCAGAAGATTGAGAATAAATTGTGTGTTTGTCCTGTTTGTAAAAAAGGAAATTTAGCAATAACTTATTCGCGGAAAACAAAAAGATTTTTCGTTGCCTGTGATGCTTATCCGAATTGCAAAACAACTTATTCTTTGCCTCCAAATGGAACAATAAAAAAAACAAACAAACTTTGCGAGAAGTGTGGTTTTCCAATGTTGATGTGTTTAAAGGCGAGAAGAAAGCCGTGGTTTTTTTGTTTTAATTCTGACTGCGAGACAAATAAAGAAAGGATTGAAGAGTATCGGAAGAAGAGAGAGGGGGAGAAATTTGAAAGGTAAATTAGAGATTTAATTAGGAATATAATTAATCCATTTGTTCTTCTTTAACATCTCTGATCACTTCTATGTATTCTATACTACGCTTAAGTAATTTAATGTGCTCTCCTAAATGAGAAGATGTAGCCATATCGTATGGTTGATTTTCAGAACCATATTGTAAATCAGGGATACTTGCAAATAGTTCATACATTTCTAAAAGGTTTGTTGTAGCAGATATTCTCTCCATATACCAAACTCCAAAATCTTCATCACTTAATCCTAATATTCTTTCAATATCAGAACGAATAGCTCTCTCTGAATGAAGATAAGAGATTCCATCTATAGCTTTTGAATAGTCTTCAGCCATTATCCTTTCCCTCTCTTCTTTAGAGGGTCTTTCACCTTTTGCAATTCCATCAATTGCAGGATATTTTTCACTATATTCTGGATATCGTTTCGTTTTCATTTAATCCTAATCTAAAGAGTGTTTATAAGAATGATTATATTTTAACAATTATATCTTAATAGCATAAACCGCAAGCGTTTCAAATCTTTATGAGCCTGCTAACTCCCGACCCCACTCGTCACTGGATTATCGGATTCTCTCATGAAGTCGCTCGGAATTTGAGACGTGGACAAGTCCACGGTTGAGTTTTTACAAACTCAAATGAGCCTGCACAATTTGGCGTCGGAAATAAATTCCTCGCAAGTAAAAAATTCGCTAAATTTTTAACTTAATCATGGACTGCGTTTTTAACGCAAAAATCTTCTTGAATTTAACATGGTGAAAATCCAATGATGTTTCACTGGGTTCAACATCATATGAGCCTGCACGGATTTGAACCGTGGACTTCTGCCTTATCAGAGCAGCGTTCTACCAGGCTGAACTACAGGCTCGCAAACCTGTAAGTATTTTTTTGTTTTTAAAGTTTGTTAAAGAATATTTTACTCTCTCACAAATTCGCT
>DAOWFF010000033.1 GCA_030638105.1 archaeon
AAAATTAAAAATAATAAAATAATAATTTCAATAATTATAGTAATGCTTTTTTGTGTTTTACTTTATTCAATAATACAAATAGTAAATTATAAAATTCCCATAAGAATAAGAGAAAAATTTGTAGATTTAAGTGAAAATGATAATCAACTAACTTCTTGGGTAGAGTTTGATTATGTAAATAGTGATGGAAGTATAAATTCCCAGATATTTATGCATTTTAATAATCTTACCCAAGCAAATTTTTCTTTTTTATTTAGTGATGAAGAATATTATAAAAATATTTCTGGCTTTGAATATAGGTTTTGTTCTGGTAATCTCCCAAATATAGAAAATATAACTTTACAAAAAAATTTAGGGGAATGTGATACTTTTGAAAAAATAGAACAGATAAAGAGAGTTTGGGATACAGATTATAATATTAAAAAAGAAAATATAGAACATAAAAACCTTCTTCAAATTAATTTTAGGATAGAACCTAACAAAAATTATGCCTTGCTTAATACAAGGAGGAGTTTTTTTAGTAGATTAGATATTTTAGGTTTTGCTGATTTAACTATAATTAGAAGGGCCATTGTTTTTTCTTCAGATGCAAGCATAAACTATAATGGGTATTATAGCCAAACATATGATAAAAATAAAAAAGGGTATTTATATGAAGACAATAACAAAAATAAGGGATATTTAGGATTAGAAACAGAATATTATTACATAGAGAGAGAAACAATTATCATTCCTTTACTATTGTCTATTTTAGTCGCTTTGATAGTGCTCTTTCTTCCAAAAATTTATCAAGAATTATTTGATAATAAATTAATCCGAAAAAATAAAGGAATAGGGATATATGTTATCCAGCACCAATTAATCCTCAAATAAATCACTTTGAAATACTTATCTTTTTCTCGTCTCCGTTGATTTTTATATTTTCAGCAAATCCATCAAGAAACAAATTTCCCTCGCTGATTTTTAGTTTTCCCAGATAATTAGAGACAACAAGCGAGTCCCTGTTTAAAGTTATTTTGTCAGGGTTTTGTTTTCCAACAGATAAAGTTCCAGATGAGATGTAATTTATTTCTTTCAAAAAAAGATTTTCTTTAAATTCAATCAAGCTATATGGAATTTTTGAGTCGCTGGATATTTTAATTTTTTTATTGTTTTTGTCTGTGATAGGAAGATAGTTTAAATTAACATCAGAAACTTTGCCGTCCAACAAAATTCCGTCTCCATCAATTTCAATTTTCCCTGAAAATTCTTTTAAAATTATTTGGTTTTCTCTTGTCTCGTCCAGAAAAAAACTTTTGTCTCCGAGATAAATTGTTGTTTTTGAATTTGATGAAATTTTTATTTCAGGGTATTCGCCTTTTAAATTGAAATCAGGAGAAGTTAGTTCTGAAGAAATTTTAATTGAATTATTTGAATTAATTGAGGCGACATTTCCAGTGATTACGCCGTTGCTATATAGTGTCGTAAAAATAATTGCCCCGATTACAAATAAAAACCCCAAAAAAAGTAAAGTTTTCTTATTTAGTTTTCTCTTTTTTTTTGAAGTTTGCCCGTAATATTTTAAATTATTTTTGTCCAAATCCATTTTTGTTTTTCCGGCTTTGCGAGATTATCAACTGAAAATCTTCAACAAATTGCTCTGGATTACTTATGTCCTTTACCTTAATAGATGTTTCGTTTAAGAAAAGCCGTATGTTAACATCTCCGTAATTCAGAAATCTTTTGAAAAATGGTTTGCTTATGTCCATGTCTGAGATAGACGAAAAACCGACTTCCCTTACATTTTTATTTAGCAAGCCCAAGCTTTGGACTAACGCTGAATCAGTCACACCCCACCAATCCTTCATCCTGTGAACTTCTGTAAATTTTATAAGAAAAAAAATAAAAAGCACAGAAACAACCCACGCAAAAGTTGGAATATTTAATCCGATTTTTTTAAAATAAAATAAAGTTCCAGTTACCGCCAGAATCATCAAATAAATTATAAAATAACTTTTTCTTGAACGTCTTACTTTTAATAAAAATTTTCTTTTTTGCATTTTAATTTTTTTCAATCTTTGGGTGTTTATGCCCACATTTTAATTTTTTTCAATCTTTGGGTGCTCATGACCTAATATTTTTTTATTTTTGAGATATTTAATATGCTTTTGTTTTTCTTCTAAAAATTTATTTAAATCAAGCTTATATTCGTCAATCATTCTTGATGCGTGGCTTCCTCCAAGGAAATGTGGCATGATAACATAAGTTGCACCAGCGTCGTATAATTCGTTTGTTTCTTCAATGTTATGAGAGATAACCATTATAATTGCGTCTTTATTTATTTTCCTAATCTGATTAATTAATAATAAATTTGTTTCAAATTCAGGAATTGTTGAGACAACCATTTTTGTCCTTGCTAAATTCAACTCGCTTAAAAATTCCTCGTCGTCCACATCCCCGTATCTGCATTTAATTTTCTTTTTTGATAATTCAAGAATTGTGTCAGGATTATAATCCACAACTAAAAATTTCTTTTTTAATTTTTTAAATGATTGCAGTAAATCATACCCGATTCTGTTATATCCGAACAAAATAACATCGCAATTTTCTGATTGTTTTTCTTTTTCGATTAATTTTTTTCTTTCAAATATGGACAGATATTTTGAGAAATAAGGATACATTTTATCTGAATACAAAATGAGATAAGTTGAACCAGAGATGGTTATTAACCCGACAATTGTAACGAGAGAAAGTATCTCGCCGGTCAAATGCCCGACGCTGACGCCCAATGCAATTAAAATTAATGAGAACTCACTTATTTGAGCCACTGTAAAACCTGCCTGAAAACCGGTCTTTTTTTTGTATCCCAAAAGTCCCATTAAGGTCATTACAATTAAAGGATTTCCGATTAAAATAAACAAAGAAAAAATTATTGCAGGAGCAATAAGTGAATTTATATTTCCGAACACCATTTGAGAACCAAGAAGTATAAAAAATAAAATAACAAAGAAATCTCTCAGAGGTCTTAGTTTTGAACTTATCTCATAGTGAAATGGAGACATTGAAAGCGCAACACCCGCAACCAAAGCACCGATTTCCATTGAAAATCCTAAATGATAAAATAACGATGCCAGACCAAGTCCCCATCCAATTGAAAACAAGAATAAGAATTCCTGAGATTTAGCAAAGAATTTAGACAGGTGAGGCAAAACATAAATGCTTATCAAAACAAAACTGCCGATTAATATCAGACCTAAAAAAAGAAACTGAAAAGAAAACCCATTTAATTTTAGTCCCCCTGAAAAAGAAGAAATCACCATTAGTAAAATTATTGCGAAGATGTCCTGAACCAGTAAAAAACCGATTGAGATTTTTCCGTATAATCTTTCTGTGTCTTTTTTGTCAGATAAAAGTTTCATAATTATAATTGTGCTACTGAATGTCAAAGCAATTGCAATGTAGATTGAAACAATTGTTGAAAAACCCAGTAACCTGCTTATAAAAAATCCGATTATAGAAGTGAAAACAATCTGCCCGATTCCAGTTACAAGGGAAACCTTTCCGACTTCTTTTATAACTTTTGGGCTTAAACTTATACCGACGATAAAAAGGAGAAATGTTACTCCGATTTGCGAGAATACTGAAATTGTCTCTGTTGATTTTACAATGTTAAGAAAATAAGGACTGACGATTATTCCTGCCAAAATATAGCCGATAATTAGTGGCTGTTTTAATAACCTCATTATTCCGGCAATTACCAGAGTTATTCCAATAATCATACTTAATTCTATGAAGGTTTCCATTTTTGCTTATTTCTTTTTAGGAAAAGAATTTTTATTAACATGCGATTTAATGTGTTCTATTAATTTCTCGTGGTGTTCTTTTAATTTTTTTTCAAACGCCTTTCTAAAAACATATTTTCCAATTATAGAAAAAAAGTAAAAAGCCATGGCAATTCCGAAAAAAGAAAAAAACATTGTGAAAATTTTTCCGACTGGTGTTTGCGGGAAAAAATCTCCGTAACCGACTGTTGTTACTGTGATAACTGTAAAATATAATGAATCAAGATAATCCCATTTTTCAACAGCAGAATAAACAAAAGCACCGAGTGTTAAAAAAATCAAGAAAATCACAATTGCAGAAGAGAGCCCTCTGATTAAATTCAGTTTATGTTTTTTTGATTCCCTGACTAAATTATTTGTTTTCATTTCCCCTTTTTATTCTCTATTAAATGCCTTAAAATACTTTTAAATGTTTCGGGGGATTTTGGATTAGGGGAAACTGGAGAAAGAGAAATTAAGATTATTTTTTTGACACATATAATTGTGCTGTTGGATGAAGAACAAATTCTAAAGGTTTTGGTTCATAAAATTTTTTTCTCATGTCCTTTAAAATCTTGTCTGATATTTTTATTTGTTTATCTCTTTCATTAAGTAAAATATACTTTTCATTATCAAATAATTTTTCAAGTGATTCATCTTCTCTAACAAACCTCCAAGTTCTATCTTTGGGTGTTTGAACAAAATTTACTGCAAAATATTGAACTCTTTGTTCTTCTGCTGTTTGCTCTGCAAGATTTACAATTCCCTGAACTATCCCGTGTTTATATTGTCTTAATCTTTCAAAATTTTCAGTTATCATAGAACTTCCAAATCGCTCTTCAAAAATATTTATCGGTCCAAGATAAACAGAACTATGAGATTGAATATCTTTACCTAAAACTAATTTTTGCTCCCCTAATTCTACATTGCTTTCTAAATCATGTCCCAAATAACCTTCAGGCATTTTTAATTCAGCAGGTTTGAATACTCCTTCTTGTTTTACCCAAAAAATAAATTGGGGTTGTTTTAATTCCATATTCAACAAAATAAATCTTTCTTTTTAAATCTTTCGTTATGTTACTATTCCAAAATTAAGAAGTTTTAGCAACCGAAGATTTTTTAAAGTTCAATAATTTAATATTGTTAATATATTCCCCAGTATGGTCTTCAGGCAATGCTGGGCAGTTTTATTTTTACAATTCTTTAACTAAATCATTCATATAAATAAAATCATCGCACAAACTCAAACTTTTCTTTCGGCTTCTTTCAGTTTAAAGTCAGCTTCTTCGGTGGATTCCTGAGAATCCATGGCTGAATCAACTGCTTTTTCCAAGTCCTTAACAGCACCTGTAAGATTTTCTTTTTGGTTTCCTGTCGCTGTTTCTGCCACATCAATAACCTGCTCCTGTGCTTTTTCTGTTGCCTCGCCGGCCTCTTTAATTTCTTTCTTCGCTTTTTCAACTGACTTATCTGCTTCACAAATTTCTGATTTTTTATTTGTCATTATTTATTTATCTCACTTGTTTTTTTATAATTTATGTATAATTTTTCAAGAACTTCAGTAACCTGTTGTCGCTGTTCAGAATTTCCAAGACCTTTCCAGTCAAGCAAAACAAAGTCAACTTCTTCGTCTGTCTTTTCCAGTGCCTGTTTAATCATTTCGTCTTTTAGAGGCAAGACATATTTTGGAATGATGTGAGAAATCGCGATGTTTGAATTTAACTGAATTTTATTGAAGTTTGGGCAGTAATGTGGGCCGCCGATTCCGACAGCGACTTCGTTGTAGGGATTTTCCTTAAATTCCTTAATTATTTCTGAAATTGTTTTCGCGACGACAAATCCGGCTTTTCTGTCTTTCCATTCTGTTTCTGTTGAGCCGATTTCTATAAAAATGCACGGCCTGTTAATCGCTGGTCCGTGATGAGTGCATTCTAATGTTACCTTGTAATTCTTTAGATTATATTTTTCAGAATTTGATTTTAGTTTTGCAAAAATTTGCTTTTGAAACAGGGCAGAAGTCGGGCAAATTTTTCCTAATTCCCCACCTAAATTCGCTTCACGCCAATTCCCAGGTGCGTGAATTGAAAGTGTTTTTTCTTTTTTTTCTGACTGGTGCTTTGAAGCAAAAATAATAAAATCATATTTCTCAATTTTTTCTAAGTCCAAATTTTCCGTGTAAATTATCTCTTCGTCAACTAAATAAAAATCAAACTCTCCAAACTGCGAAAGATTCGTGGTGATGTTAATTCCTGCCTTGTCCTTTTTACTCGCGACAATTAAATATTTTTTATACATATTTTTTTATGGGAACTAAAGGTTTTAAATTTTTATGTTGTTTAGGGTAACAACAGAGATTGGGGAAAATGGTCAAAGCAAAGTGTAGTGCCTATTTGAGTTGAAAATTGAGCCAATTACATTTAAAAATAGGGAGGTAATCTTAATTTCATGATAATCAACTTGGATGATTTAACAATAAATGCTCCTATGAACCCAACAAGAGAATGGAATCTTAATGGTAGAGATTGGGAAAATTACAGAGTGGAAGGAATGCTAAATGGTGTTCTTGTTGGTCATGTAACAATCTCTCGGGGATTAAATTGTGTTGAAGGGCATAGCGATAAATTTTTTTTAGATACTTTAAAAAATCCTCCAATCCCAAAACCATTTGTAGGTTATCAAGAAACAAAGGAACAGTTTAGAGGAAATGGAATTTGTGGCAGATTAATTGTTTTGGCAAATGAATTTTATCGTGGAAAATTAGGGACAACATTATATTCTGATACTCATTTTGTAATTTCTTTTAAAGAACAATCCAAGCAAGTATGGAGAAAATTACAAAAGCAAGGATTGGTCGTCTTTGAGCCGTATGTTCAGGAATCGGGGGAACAAAAAGACCGGTGGCGTGTCCTTTAAATCCTAACTTCTGAACTGATTTTAATCTGATAAATATAAAAACTCTCTTTTCTTTTATATATTATGCAAGAACTATTAAAAATTTTTATTGGAATTTTAGGTTTGATTTTGGGTTTTCCGATTTGTTCTTACCTTGCCAAAAAAACAAAAGAAGAATTAAAATCTGGGAAAAAATGGTTTAAGTTGATTATAATTTCTGGATTAATCGTCGGGATTGCTGGTTTGATTTTCGGAAATGATGTTTTACTTTTCACTGGCTTTTTTATGGCGATAGTTGTTAGTAGGAGTTTGCGGAAATAAACTTATAAACTCTTTCTATCTTTTTTCTTTATGCTTTACATAATTGGTCTTGGGCTAAACGCTTTGGGGATTTCAAAACACGGATTGGAAATACTTAAAAAATGTAAACGGGTTTATCTTGAAAATTATACTGTTGATTTTCCGTATTCTGCTGGGGAATTAGAGAGCATTATTCGGAAAAAAATAATTCCTGCTGACAGGGAATTTGTTGAGGGCTTGGGTCTTGTTGATGAGGCGAAAAAAATAGATATTGCACTTCTTGTTTATGGAAGCCCGTTGACAGCGACGACGCACATCTCTTTAATGGAAGAAGCGAAAAATTATCGCGTTAGGTGCAGGGTTATTCATGGTGCATCAATTTTAGACGCCGTCGCTGAGACAGGTCTGCAAATTTATAAATTCGGAAAAATCGCGAGTATGCCAAAATGGGATGAGAAAAAAAATTTCTCCCCAGATAGTTTTATGAAAATCGTTAAGGAAAATAATTCCATCCAAGCACATAGTTTAATTTTGATTGACATTGGATTAGAATTTCAAAATGCTTTGGAGCAACTTAAAAAATCTGCTGAAAAATATAAAATCAAATTAAATAAAATTATTGTTTGTCAGGCATTGGGAACCAAACACAAAAAAATTTTCTACAAAAAAATTGAAGAACTTGAAAATTGCGAGGACATTAAAAATCCGTATTGTATAATTATTCCGAGCAAATTGCATTTTGTTGAGAAAGAATTTTTAAGTAACCTAAGGTGAATAACCAAAACATTCTTGATAAGTTTGTTCTTTAGCACGAAGCATATCACTTTCAAGAGGGGCGTCATAATCTACTTCATAGTCTTTACACCAACTTCTATCATAAACATTCTCTCTTAAAATTCTCCTAAAAATAAAAAGTTTTTCTGGAGAAAGCCCCTTAATTTTATCTTCAATTCTTTGTTTGGCTTCTGTGGGAAGTTCTTTTTCAGGTTGTTCTATCTTTAAACTTAATGTTTTCATATAATTTAGAAGATTAATAATTTAAAAACCTTTCTATTGTCCGTAACTAAACAATGACAACTACCAAACATCAAAACTTTTTTAAATTGAGTTAAATTTTATAGAACATGTATGATTTTAAAAAAACTGAAGAAGGAATTCTGAAATTTTGGAAAAAGGAAAAGATATTTGAAAAACTGCGGGAGAAAAATAAAGGGAAAAAAAAATGGAAATTTATTGACGGGCCGATAACTGCGAATAATCCGATGGGGGTGCATCATGCGTGGGGGAGAACTTACAAGGATTTGTTTCACAGATTCAAGGCAATGAATGGTTTTGAAATGAGGTATCAG
>DAOWFF010000074.1 GCA_030638105.1 archaeon
ATACACTGAAATTACTTTGCATTCATATGAAGTTAAAGAAACTGAAATAGTGGAGGAAACAAAAAATGCTAGAATTTAATACACAAATTTCAAATGACCAAGAAGAGGAAAATCGAAGGGTTTCTTCGCAAAAACGCGACATCAACAGGATTGCAAGAGAAGATGTTGCCCTTCAGTGTTTTGAGGAAGGAGCACGAGGAAAACAGGGGGTTTCCTCGTCGCCATGGACTGAAAAATATAGACCAAAAAAATTTGAAGAGATTAAAGGACAAGATTTAGCAGTTGCGAGAATAAAAGAATTTGTTTCTAATTTTAACTATAAAAAAACAGGGAAAAAAGCACTGGTTCTTCATGGTCCTCCCGGAATCGGGAAGACAGCTTTGGCTCATGCGATAGCAAACGAAACAAATTCAGAAATATTTGAATTAAATGCGTCGGATTTAAGAAACAAGATTAAGTTGCAGGAAATTCTTAAGCCAGTGATTGAGCAAAAGTCGCTTGTTAAAAAAAGCAAAATAATTCTCGTTGATGAAGTTGACGGAATTTCTGCAGTTGACAGGGGCGGGCTTTCAGAGTTGCTGTTTTTAATTAGTTCCACTCCTCATCCTGTGATAATAACTGCAAATGATATTTGGAAAAGGAAATTAAGTCCCTTAAGAAAAAAGGTAGAACTTGTTCAGTTAAATGAAATTAATTATTATTCTATAAAAAATATTTTGATTGAAATTTTAAAAAAGGAAGGTCTTTTTCTTGATTCTGATTTACTGACGAGCATTGCAATAAAAGCAAACGGGGATTTGCGAGCAGCTATAAATGATTTGCAGGCAATGTCAAAAATACAAAATCCTTCGAAAGAAATGTTAAACAAAAGAAACAAAAAAACAGATATTTTTCATGCCATGAAAATGATTTTCAAGGGAAAGCCTACAAACGAATTGTTGGGAATTTTTGATTCTGTGAATATGCCTTTGGATGAAATACTTTTGTGGATGGAAGAAAATATCCCTGCAGAATATCGGGGCGAAGAACTCGCAAAAGCATACAACTCAGTAAGCAGGGCAGATATTTTTAAGGGCAGAATTTACAGAAAACAGTTTTGGAGATTTTTAGTTTATGAGAACATTCTTTTGAGTTATGGGGTTTCTGCTTCAAAAAAAGAAATAAAAACAAATTTTACGAATTATGTAAAACCAACAAGAATTTTAAAAATTTGGCTTAATAACCAGAGAACAGCGAAGAGAAAAACAATTGCACAGAAATATGCTAAGCATGTTCATATTGGAACAAAAAGAGTAATGCATGAATTTCCAATTATAAAAAATATTTTGAAGAATGAAAATATTAGAAAAGAATTAAGATTAACAGAAGAGGAGATTGGGTATTTGGATAAGTGATTTGAGAATTATTTTTTTTACTTTAAAACATCGGAATTTAACGAAGTTTGATTTTTCTTCGTGGGGCCGAAGGTGAAACAGATCTTGAAAATCAAATTTGGGAAAAATACGAGCCGAGCATTTTTCCGTTAAATTCTTGTTGCCCCGAGACGATAGGTAAGAGCACAGCGTGGGTTGAGCGAAGCGACGAAGAAGTCGAGAAAAAACTCGTATCAAGTGCGAAGCACCATTTGTAAAAACATTGAGGGCTGAGTAGATTATAGTATTAACTGCGAAGTGATGAATAACGAATAAGTTTATAAAGAAAAACTGCCTACTCATAATAAAATGGATAAGATTAGAGATAATCCAGAAAAAACTGGGTTTGAAGCAAGAATTGAGGAAAATAAACCATCTTCAGCGAAAAAGGTTGCTTTAGTTGATACTGTGGGGAATATATCCTATTCATTAATTGCTGGAACTATCTTAGATTCTTGCGCAGGATTAAATTTCGCAGGGATTGTTGCTTCAAGAGCATCAGCAACTGCCATTAATTCTGTTACAGGTGGACCATATGGTTGGTGGAGAGAAAAAGCTTTCAAATTGACAAAAACAAGTGAAGAAAGCGGAAAAATAAGAAAATCCTTGGTAGATCTGTTGGCATTCAATACATTTCAAGTTCCAATTTATGCAACAGCGGTTGCGATTGGAAGTTTAATTTCTGAAGGAAAAGTAGATATGGAGAAAGTTCAAAATGGAGCGACATATCTTGCGACAATCTCGCCATTTATTGGTCCGACATTAGGTTGGTATATGGATGGTTGCAGAAAACTTTTCGGTGTAAAATCTGCGGTAGAAGGAGCATACAAAGGAAGCAAAGACCAGTTCCTTGAATAAATTAGAGTTTTTTTCTCGATTGTAATTAACATAATGGAATGCGAACTTTTGTTCGTTTTTATATCTAATAAAACAAAAAAAGAACTTTACTTTTAATTTTTTAATTCTTAACCCCAAATTCAAGAACTAATTTTTCTTTTGAGAATTCGTAATTTACTATTGGCAGAGCTATTGGAATTAATTTTGAATAAACTTTATTTTTTCCAAGTGCTTTAATTTCAATGCTGTTTTCAAGTTTAACTATTGAAATATCTTTCATTGAATTAACCTTGGGCAAATCAATTTCATAAACAACTTTGTCTGAAAACCTCCGAATATTTGTTAAGGGTTCTTCTCTCGGCAGATTAGAAAACTTTTTGAAATTTTCTTCTGAAACATTGTTTAAAACTTTGTTTTGAATTCTTTTTTGAGTTTGTTGTTTTTGATTAAGCCCAAGAGCATTTCCAAAAGAATTTATTTTTATTTCTGGGGGGGAATTGCCAGATGTAGAAATGCTTATGCTTACTCCTTTGTTAAATGGTTTTTTAAAAACAGGTTTCTTTTTCCTGTCTAATTCATTCATTTGTTTGCTGAGATTTTTCATCAAAGAATTAAAAATCATGTTTAAACCAGTCGGCAATTTCATTTCTTCAAAAGATTCAGTATCTGTTTTTCCCAGCATCCCAAAATTTCCTTCATAATTTTTATTAAGAGAATTCCCACAGTAAGGACAAAATTCATATTTGCCACTTATTTTATTTCCACATTTTTCGCATGATTTTTTTTTGAACATAAATAATGGTGTTGTGTTTGATTTATAAATTTTTCGTGATTATTTATTCAGGTATTTTTTAATTGACATAATCTCATGAGCCCCTTCAAAAAAACTTGGTTTCATTTGATTAAAAAAAATGTTCTTGAGGGATTTTGAGCCATTGAATTTTGATGTTTTTCTAATTTCTTTTATTTTTGGTAACCAGAAAAAAACTACAATCATTCTTGCGACGCTTCCAATAATAAATATCAAAAATATTGGTTCAACAAAAGTTATAGTTAAAAATTTAATAAGAAACGCACCAAGACCTGCTCCGCAAAATACTCCTATCCCTCCTAATAAATTATAATAAGAAATTGCTAGTCCTCTTTTTTGTGAGCTTACATTGTCGTAAATAAAATTTCCTGCTGAAAGATTAAATCCAGCCCATGAAAATCCCCCGATGATTGAAGGAATTAAAATAAAATAAATTGGTGATGCAGAGAGTATCCACAAAATTGGAATTAAAGGAATTAGAACGCAAGTCAGGCACATGATTTTATAATTTCCGTATCTATCTGAGAATGCCCCCCATAGTTTTAAAACTATTAATGAAAAAACTGTTCCAGAAAAAATAATAATCATATAAATTGTGTAACTAAAATTTAAATTTCGTAGAAGATATATTGCAAGAAGCGGGGATGAAATGGCACATGCAAAATTTAAAAGAGATTTGAAAATTGTAAATTTCCCAAAATTATTTTTCGGGGAATTAATTACAAAATCCCAAAAAGAAAAATAATAACTTTTCTGGAGTTTTATTTTGGGCTCATATTGTTTTTTTAAACATCTCCATGAATTGAATCTTCCAAAAAATGCTAATGAAAATAAAATTATAAATCCAAACATTGTCCAGTTATTTTTTTTGAAATAGTCCAAAAAGAAAGAAGCAGAAACCGCCAGAATAACTGAAACAAATCCTATGATTAAACTTCTTTTTGAAAACCATCTTCCACGATATTTTTCGTCTACAATATCCCCCATCCACGAAAACCATGCTGGGCTCCCGATGTTCGCGAGGATTATATATACTGCAAATGAAAATAAAAATACAAACGGCAGAGTATTAATTAAAATCCCTTTGTAAAATAAAATTGCTATTGCAATAAGAGGAAACCACATAAGCGACTCAAGGAAAACCGCTTTCAGAATTATTTTTTTCCTTGAATATTTTTCAATTAATCTTGAACTAAACATCTGGCTCAGAGGTCCTAAAAGTCCTGAAATTGAACTTAGCAAAACAATAAGGGAATTGCTCATATTAATTGCTATCGCAAACGGGGAAATATAATAGTCGCCGAAAGAATTTCTTACCGAAGAGAAAATCCCTTCTTTAATACTTCGTCTTCTTGCCTGATGTTTCAGCTCTTTCACTCTTGGAGAATCTTCTTTGATTTTTTTCACCATCTTTTAAATTAAAGAGAATTGAGATTAATAAACTTTATTAGTTAATTTTTTATATGGCTTTTGTTTGAATAATCAATGAACAAGAAAAAATTTTACATTACAACTGCAATTGATTATGTGAATGCTGAGCCACATGTTGGGCATGCGTTTGAAAAAGTTTTGGCTGATGTTTTGGCGAGATGGAAAAGGCAAAAAAATAATGATGTGTTTTTTTTGACAGGAGTTGATGAGAATGCTCAAAAAAATGTTCAGGCAGCGGAAAAAGCAGGGATGCCAGTGAAAAAATTTATTGACAGGAATACTAATTCTTTTAAAAAATTGTGCAAGGAATTGAACATCAGCCACGACAAATTTATTCGGACTACTGCCAAAGAGCATTCTGAATCTGTGAAAAAAATTTTAAAGAAAATTATTGACAAGCAAGATATTTACAAGGGAGAATATGAAGGGTATTATTGTGCTGGGTGCGAGGCGTATCTTACTGAGAAAGATTTGGTTGACGGGAAATGCCCAGAACATAATAAAAAGCCAGAGCATAAAAAAGAAGAAGCGTATTTTTTTAAGTTGAGCAAATATAAAAACAGGTTGATTAAATTTATTGAAAATTATATTGTTCCTGAATCAAGAAAAAAGGAAATCCTCGCGAGATTGAAAGATGATTTGAGAGATGTGTGCATAAGTAGAAAAGGAGCAGAGTTGGGGGTTGATTTTCCGGACGATAAAAATTTTAAGGTCTGGGTTTGGATTGATGCTTTGATTAATTATATTTCTGGTGCAGAAGAAAAATGGCCCGCAGATGTTCATGTCGTCGGAAAAGGGATTAACTGGTTTCATTCTGTAATCTGGCCTGCAATTTTAATGTCGGCAGAAATTGAACTTCCAAAAAAACTTTTGGTTCATGGTTATCTGAATATGAAAGGGCAGAAAATGTCAAAAAGTTTGGGGAATGTAATTAACCCAACAGAACTCGTGAAAAAATACGGGGCAGATGCTGTAAGATATTCTTTGTTGAGATGTTCGGTGTTTGAGGACTCGGATTTTTCAGAAGAAATTTTAATTGAAAGAAACAACAATGAACTTGCAAATAAACTTGGGAATTTGGTTTCGCGGGTTTCAAGTTTAGCCGAAAAGAACGGATGCAAAAAAAATTCTAAGTGGAGAGTGCCAAATATTACGATTGAAGGGGAAAAAGATGTTGAAAAATATATCGAAAAATTTGAATTTGATAAAGCATTGAATACAATTTTTATTTATATAGATGCATTGAATAAGTGGATTCAAGATAATAAACCTTGGGACATGCATGAAGAAGATGAAAAGAAAGCGGTTTTATATAACTTAAAAGAAGGAATTCTTTTGATTTCTGATTTGCTTTTGCCGTTTATTCCTGAAAGTGCTGGGAAAATTAAAAAACAATTTAGTGCGAAAAAAATTAAAAAGTCAGAGATTTTGTTTAAGAAAATATAGTTTTCAGGATGTAAAAAATTATTTACTTATCTTCCTTTATTTTTGCATTAACTTCTTCATAAACTTTATTTACTTCTTCTGCAAATTCGGGAGGGCATGTGGCTTTTGCAATCTCAAGCATTCTCATCCTCAAGATGCCATACATTACAGCAGGATATCCTATTAAATTAGTTGGGACATTAACTTTCCCATTTTCTCCATAATCCCCGCCCATTCTTAAATCTTCCAAAGCAAGTTCATACGTAATATTAAATCCTCCAGGAACAAGACTTGGATTTAATCTATCTGCTAAATATTTTCCAAAATCATATAAAAAATCATCCCCATTAGGAAGATAATCTTTAAGATTTCTCAACTTTTCTTTTACAGATTCCATTGAAATGGCTTCTAATTTTTCTGTCATATAATTCTATTCAACTAATACTTTATAAACCTTTTGGAAGTGTCATTACTACATCATTACATCAATCAAATAGGTTGCCATATATTGTAGTATACACAAAACAAAATAATTAAAAACATTTATTTTATATTTTTATTATGAAAAAAGAAATAGTTGATTTTGCGGATTGGGACAAACTTGATTTAAGAGTGGGGAAAATTCTTGAAGTGGAAGAAATTGAAGGGGCAGACAAACTTTACAAATTAATAGTTGATGTCGGAGAAAAAAGAACTGTTTGTGCGGGGTTGAAACAATATTATTCTAAAAAGGAATTGTTGGGAAAGCAAGTAATTTTATTTGTTAATCTTGCTCCGCGGAAATTAAGAGGAATTGAAAGCCAGGGAATGATTTTGGCTTGTGTAAGTGCACCCAAGGGTGTACCCTCTGTGAAAGGAGATATAAACACAGAGGGTAAAACCAAAGTCAAATTAATTATTCCTGATGAAGATATTGAAGTCGGGAGTAAGATAAGGTAATTTTAAAAACTTCTTTTCCTTTATTTGTTTATGGAAAACAAAAGAGCTCTGTCTGGCGTCGTAACAACTTTGATAATAATTCTTTTAGTAATCGTGGCTGCTGGAATTGTCTGGGCAGTTGTTGAGAATATGCTTTCGGAAGGAACAGAAGAAATCTCTCTCGGAAAATTTACAATTAATTTTGAAATTGAAAAAGTTACTGTTGCTGAAAACAGCGTTGATGTTAAAGTAAAAAGAAATCCAGGAGAAGGCGAGATATCTGGGATAAATTTTATTATCAGCGACGGCGTGAATTCAGAAGTCATTGAAAAACCGACGACAATTCAGCAACTAGGAGAGCAAACATTTACTTTGGATTATTCTGGTTTAGTAAAAGAAATTTCTATTGTCCCTGTTTTCAAATCAGAAAGCGGGAAAGAACAAGTTGGGAACGAGGTCGATAAATTTGAATTTTCTAATAAACAAATTATAGAAAATCTTGGAGCAGTTTCTTGGTGGAGATTTGAAGGAAATGCCAACGATGAAGTTGGGGGAAATCATGGAACTAAATTTGGAGAAGTTGATTGCAATGTTGAAGGTAAATTTGGAAAGGCGTGTAGTTTTGATGGAATTAGTGGTTATGTAAATGTGCCAAATATTGATAAGGAATTAGATTTAAATGAATATACAATTTCTTTTTGGGCTAAATTAGAAAATGATTATAGTGATCCTTCCACAGAATATGTGTTTATTTCTAATTCAAATTATCACCAAAATTATGAATTCCAATTAAGAAATGGTTGTGCGTATTTTAATTACAGAAATCCAGAAATTCAGGAAGGTTATACTGAAGATTGCCGTTTAACTATTGTTAACAAATTTGCCCATTATGTGTGGGTTTCTAAAAATGATGGAACAAATATCCTGTATTTAAATAAAGAAGAAATATACAGAGAGGTTCACAATCCTGGAGATCATAATCCAAATTCTCATGGAATTTTGTATATTGGCAAAAGATATGATGGTTCAAATTTTCCAGGAATAATAGACGAACCAATGATTTTTAACAAAGCATTAACAGAAGAACAAGTTAAAGCATTATATGAATTAAATTTAAATTAATCAGTGATTTCATAAACCCAACTTTTCAAGAATTCTTTTTACAAGTTTTTCTTTGTCTTTATCTGAATCATATTCTATATCCAGAATTTTTGCAGCAATTTCTTTGTAAGCCCTTGAGGACTTGCTTTTGGGATAAACATGAACAACAGCGTCTTTTTCGTTCAAGGATTTTTTAACTGCAATATCTTCTGGGACCATTCCTAAAATTGGTGTCTCCAACATTTCTTTAACTGTTTCGGACTGCATTTCTATTTTGTCTTTTTTTACACGAGTTATGATAATTCCTAAGACGGATTTTTTTAATTGTTCTGCAAGTTTAATTGTTTTCAAGGCATCAGTGATGGCGGGCATTTCTGGATTTGTAACAACGATTAATTCGTCAGCCATTTCAATAGCAGAAACTGCTTCATCGCCGAGACCAGCAGCACTGTCCACGATAATGTACTCTGAAATTTTTTTAAAATCATTTTTGAAATTTTTTATTTCTCCAGATTTTATTTTTCCAAGTTCTTTTATTGATAAAGAAGATGGGATAATTTTCATTCCTGATTTGTGTTCGTAAATCGCTTCAAAGACATCTGCTTTTTTTAGAAGAACGTGGTTTAAATTTACTGGAACTTCTGGAGAATTCAAATGAATCCCGACATTCGGTGTTGACAAATTCCCGTCAATTACAAGAACATCTTTTCCAAAATAATTTATGGCTGCACCAAGATTGATTGCTGTGCTGGTTTTACCAACGCCTCCTTTTCCAGATGTTATAACAAAAACTTTTGACATTTTAAATCATGTAGAATGTTTAATTGTAATTTAACTAAATTCCTCGCTATGATATAAGAAATTGCTTTGAAGTGCTTATAAACTTTTCTAACATCTCGGCGTAAATTTTAAGTTGAACTAAATTTATATCTATTTCTTTTCCTCTGTAAAAAACTTTTAAATTAACGTTTTTTCTAAATTCTCCGATTCTTTCTGTTCTTAAATCCCTAATTTTCCTGAACATTTCATACAAATCAATGACTTTTAAAAAGTCCGGATCTTTTTTGAATAATTTTCTTATTTGTTCTATTTTTCCAACAGGATTTGAAGAAACTGAAGCGACCTTTTTTTTCTTTTTAGCATGTTTTAGAATTTCATCAATGCAGGTCTCAATCATTTTGCTCCACCTCAAAATAAGATTTGTGATGACATCGCAGGTTTTGGTGTATTTCAAACTAACATAAAGGAGATGGTCTGCACTAATTTTTTCTTTAATTATTTCTTCCATTTTAATTTCCAGAAGTATAATTTATTAAGAATAACGGGTTTTTATATGTATGTTCGGAAGTTTTTTCATTAGAAAAAATAACAAAGATTATTTAAATAAAGTTTTATTAGTTAAAATATGAAATCTTGGTTAAAAGGAGGGATTATTGGATTGGTTGTGGGAGTTGTTTTAGCTATTCCTTCTATTGTATGTGGGCTTTCATGTGGTAGAGGTGAAGATTGTATGGGATGTTTGATTTTTGCACCGCTTTTACTCCCTGCTTTACCTATGATATTTATTTTTGGAGAGATTTTTAGCTATTTTTTAGGACCTGCAATGTCCAGTTCGGATGTTCTAGGTATATCTTATTTTATCTTTATTTCCATATCTTATTTAATTTTGTATTTTTTAATTGGAGTATTAATCAGTTGGATAATTAAAAGAAGAAAATCAAGAAGAAATAAACAACCCTTAACTCAACTCTAAAATACTCTCAGCCAAATCGGCAGTTTTTTTTAAAGATTCTTTGGCCTCTTCCTCTGACTTCCCTGTTTTTTCAACAACTGTCTGAATATCTTCTTCAGAAATTCCAACTTCTGCACCTTGTTCTAAAATTTCTCCAGAAATCTGAAAACTTTCCTGCCCCTGCATTTTCACTTTTGTAACAGAAGGGCTTTCAATTATTATTTTGCTGTTGTCTGTTTTCTCAATTACAACTCTTGAAGCAGAAATCTCGTCCTGACTAATTCCCATTTGTTTCATAACTGCCTGCATTTTTTTTGGATTTAAATTCGGAAACATTTTACTTAAAAAACACCCCCAAAGAAATTCTGAATAGAATTATTAAAATTATGAATGTAATTACGTGAGTTGGTTTTAAATTGAATTTGCTTGAATATTCTTCTTTGAATCGCATTAATCCGCCAAACCCAGAGGGTAAATTTATATTGTCTGCCATGAGAAATCAAAAGACAGATAGTTTTTAAAAGTTGTTGTGAGTTGTTTGTTTTATATTACTTAAAATTTAACAAGAATTGGGATAGAAAAGTTTAAATATCCCTAAAAGGAGATAGTATCATCTCAAAATGGCAGAAATCACAAAAAACGAATTTGAAATTTTAAATTTGTACAGAAAAGATATTTTTTTAGAAGCAACTATAATGAAAATTATGAACAAACTATCTAAGAAATCGTATCAAAGGATATATGAATCTGTAAAAGAGCTTGAAAAAAAGAAAATTTTAAAGACGGAAAAATTCGGCAATTCTAATAAAGTAACTTTAAATCTTTCCCAAGAGAGTATTGTTTATTTATCTTTTTTAGAAGAAAAAGAATCTTTGTCTAAAAAAATTCCAAATATTGAAAAAATCTTTGCGGTTAAAGAAATAGAAGACGATATCATCTTTGTTACAGGTAGTTATGTAAAAAATAGGCAAACAAAAAACTCCGACATTGATTTGGTTATTATTACAAATGAAAAAGAAGTTGCCAAGCAGAAACTTTTAGATACCCTAACTTCTCTTTTAAAACCAGAATTTCATAATATTGTAATTAATCAAAAAGATTTTTTAGAAATGCTAAAATCAGAAGAAGAAAATTTTGGAAAGGAAATATTCAAAAACCATCAAATCTTAAGAAATACAAACAAGTATTATCTATTGATAAAAAAAGCAATTAAAAATGGATTCAGAAACTAAACTTTATTTAAATCGTGCAGAGGATGAATATCTTCTGGCAACAAAGGACTTGGATTTGTCCACGAAAAAAGAAGTCAAATCATTTTTTGGTATTCCCGAAGATAAAACATTTTATAATTCAGTTATTTCTCATTGTTATTATTCTATTTTTTATTGTGCAAAGGCGTATTTATTGTGCAAGGGGATAAAAACAAGAGTTCCAGAAGAGCATAAAAAAACCTATGAAGAATTTAAAAAATTTGTAGTGAGTAATGTTTTGAACAAAGAATTTCTAAAGATTTATGAAGATGCTTTAAACAAAGCAGAATCTTTACTTAAAATTTTCTTTTATGAAAAAAGAAAAAGAGGGAGATTTGTTTACAATATAAAAGCAGAATCTAATTTTTTCTTTGCAAAAGAATCATTACAAAATTCAAGAAAATTTGTATCATCAATTAAATCTATTTTAGAATTAAAATGAAAGAAAATCTGGTTCAGAAAAGAGAAGAAAAGATCAGGAAATTTTGGGAGAAAGAAAAAATTTACAAATTTGATTTGAATTCAGACAAGGAAATTTTTTCAGTTGATACGCCCCCGCCGACGATTTCTGGAAAATTGCATATGGGGCATGCTCTTGGGGACTCGCAACAGGATTTTTTTGTGAGATACAAACGAATGCAAGGTTTTAATGTTCTGAATCCTTTTGGGACTGATAACAACGG
>DAOWFF010000019.1 GCA_030638105.1 archaeon
TAAAAATTTTAAAAGTGAAAAAAATGATGAAGATGCTTGGATAACTTCTTTAAATGAAAAAGAAGTTTTTGAGGTCTTAGAAAAAGTTAAATTGCCTTTAGGGGTAGATATTGCAAGTTCTAGTTTTTATTCTAGGAAAAAATATAGTTACAAAAATCCTATGTTAAAAAGAACAGATGAAGAACAATTGGGATATTTAAATAATCTTATAAAAAATTTTGAGTTGTTTTATATTGAAGACCCGTTTGGGGAAGAAAATTTTGAAGATTTTGCTAAATTGCTCAAAAAATTTCCAAATAGCCTTATTGTTGGAGATGATTTGACTGTTACAAATTACAAAAGAACTGAGAAAGCGATTAAAATGAAAAGTATTAATGCCATAATCATCAAACCAAACCAAACAGGTTCTTTACTTGAAGTTAAGAGAGTTTGTAAATTAGCTAAAGAAAATGGAATTAAAACAATCTTTTCCCATAGAAGTGGTGAAACAGATGAAACAATTTTAGCTGATTTAGCTTTTGGATTTGGAGCAGATTTTCTAAAATGCGGGATTACTGGAAAGGAACGTGAAGCGAAAATTAAGAGGTTGATGGAGATCGAAGGTAGTCTTTGATTCGTTGTTATTCTTAAATAGTTACATTCGAAAGATTTAAATAGGAATTTAATTCTTTATTTTAATGTCAGATATAACTTTAGAACAAGGATTTAAAGAGAAATATAATTTAATTAAGGAATGCTTTACCAAAGAAAAATTGTATGAATTCTTTTGGGAATCGCTTAGATTGGAAGAAGAAAACAACGAAGTTCCAAGAGAAAGAGAGGAAACAATTAGAGATTACACTTCTAACAAAGCACATAGCGAAAAAAATGGCTATTTCCAATAAGGTTTGCTAAATTATGCAGGGTTTTTAAAAATCTAAAAAAATAAACCCATCACAATCTTTTTAAACATATTTTTCTCTGAAACTTAATGGAAAAGATAATTGATGAAATAAAAAAAGACATTAAAAAAGGCGTAGAAGCCGTGGAAGAAGTAGTTGAAGAAGCTGTTGAAAAATTGACTGGGAAAGAACTTTCTAAAAAAGCCGAGAGAGAATCATTAGCGACGGAAAAACATGAGAAATCTATTGAAGAGCGGAAAAAAGAACTTTTAAAAAAAGTAAAAAAACTTTCTGGAAAAGTTGATGTTACAAAAACAGAGGACTTGAAAGAACAGGTTAAAATTAAAAAAAGAGAAGACATGCTTATTCCTCTTGAAGAATATGTCAAAGTCGGAATTTATCTTGGGACAAAAGTTGTAACGCCAGACATGAAACCTTTTGTTTACCGTCGACGAGCAGACGGGCTGGCGATTTTTGACACAGATATGATTGACGAAAAATTAAAAGAAAGCATTGAATATCTTTCAAAATTTGAAGCAAAAGATATAATTCTCGTCTGTAAAAGACAGGTTGGATGGAAATCAGCGAGGATGTTTTCACATTTAACAGGAATCCGCACCTTCACTAAAAAATATCCTTCAGGAATTTTAACAAACACAACACTCCCGGATTTTTTTGAAAATGAACTGACAATTGTTACTGATTCATGGCTCGACAAAAATGCATTGAGGGACACATTAAATGTTGGGAAAAAAGTTCTGATGATTTGCGATACAAATAATTTTTCAAAAGGAGCAAGCAAAGTAATAATCGGAAACAACAAGAGCGGAAAAAGTTTGGGCGTTATTTTTTATTTATTGACAAGAGGATTTTGCAAAGCGAAAAAAATAGACGCAGATATTCCTGAATTTGAATGGTGGATTAGCGAAGAGGAATAAATATTTCCAATCACATAAATTCTTTTAAAGAAGTTTTTTCTTGAATGTTTATGAACGATAATCCAGTTTATTCAGTTTTTGCAGAATTCACAGAAAGATGTCTTGAGGAGATGCACAGCCCTTATTTCAGAAGAGGAAAATTGGGGGCAATTGACAGATTTTTTTTGGGCATAAAACAATCTCATCCTAAGGGATTTGAAGATTATTTATTTGATACGAGGATGTCTTTTCCTTTTTGCAAGAAATTGGACGAAGATTTTCAATCACTTGCATTAACAGGGCTTTTGTATTCCATAGCCCCAGATTTTAACCCACATATTTTTTCAAAAATTATGGCTAAGTTTTGTGATAAGGAATTTAGAGAATTTGGGCAAATGTTTTATGATAAATTTTCTTGTAATCAGCAAGGGATTTTGTATCGGCATACAGAGTTTACAAATGTAGAACAAATAATTTAAATTCAGACCTTCATAAACAACCAGTTCTTTTTATCCCCGCCAATTTTAGCATTTACCAAAACATATTTGCCGACGAGCTTTTTCCCATTTAATATAAATTCTGTTGTGTCAGCGTCCTTACTAACCAGTTCATAAGTTCCAGCGTCCCAAATTTCAACTTTTCCTGCCCCATAATTTCCTTCTGGAATTTCACCTTCAAATTTCGCATATGTTAAATCATGCTCTGCAACTTGTATCGCAAGTCGTTTAATGGATTTTCTCGTCGGTGGTTGTTTCGGCATCGCCCAACTTTTCAAAACTCCTTTCATCTCAAGGCGGAAATCATAATGAAGATTTCTGGCTTTATGTTTTTGGACCACAAAGATTGACATGAAATACAAAATCAAAAAGAATATAAATAGTTTTGTAAAATTCTTTCCCGTCAGAACATCTCAAAAGTAAATTAAAATTTTCATTTGTCCTCGATAAATTCATTTTTCTGGAACAAAACATTTAAATACTGATTATTTCTGAAGTTACCATATTAAGATGAGTACTTTAATTAAAGAATCAACATTAAGGTATGATGTATGTAAAAGTAGTCATAGTTGTAGTTCTGATAAAATTAATATTATATATTAAACAGCCAATAGTAGGAGTTGTGTGAAGTGGTTTGTTTCTTACGAACAAATTGCGTTGAAATTTATTTCAATTTTGAAATCCAGTTGATCCTGCTGGCGGCTGCGGCTCTTTGGTTTGCGTTTAGACATGCAAGTTTTTTGTTAGTTCTTTGAATTAGTGAAAAGCGAACTGCTCAGTAACACGTAGCTAACCTACCCTTAAGTCAGGGATATCCTCGGGAAACTGAGATTAATACCTGATAAGAGATTTACCCTGGAAAGATTTATCTCTTAAATTCGTGCTTAAGGATGGGGCTGCGGCGGATTAGGTTGTTGGCGGGGTAATAGCCCACCAAGCCGATGATCCGTAGGGGCTCTTAGCGGAGAAGCCCCGAGAGGGAATCTGAGACACTATTCCCAGCCCTACGGGGTGCAGCAGTTAGGAATATTTTGCAATGCGCGAAAGCGTGACAAATTGAGCTAAAGTGATTCTCATTTGAGAATCTTTTGTGGAATGTAAAAAGTTCCACGAATAAGGACTGGGTAAGACGAGTGCCAGCCGCCGCGGTAATACTCGCGGTCCAAGTCGCAGCCATTTTTATTGGGTCTAAAACATCCGTAGCTTGTTTGATAAGTTTCTTGTGAAATTTTGTATCTTAAATACAGAGCGTGCAAGAAGTACTGTCAAGCTAGAGACTGGAAGACGTA
>DAOWFF010000041.1 GCA_030638105.1 archaeon
TTCGTATGAGCATATTTTAAATCTAAGATTGTCATTTGATTTACTTTCTACGTCCTTCATCTTTCCCTTCTACAATTTTATAAATTTTCTTTTTTTCTGACGGTTTTCCGCTTTTATCAATTTCATTAAAACTTACAATTTTCTCATTTAGAATAACTTTAGCAAGATACTTAGTTGGTTGTTGGCTTGATAATGTTTTATAAAAACTAAATATGATATTCCATTTATTAGAATCTGGATTATTAGGAACTCCGTTTTTTGGTTCAAGTTTCTCTACACTAAATCTTAACAAACCTAAATCTCCGTGTATATGCTCAAATAATTCTTTAACTAAATCAATTGCTTGTATTTGTTTTGGTTTTTCTTCTGCCATTTTAAAATTATCATCTCCTCTTTTTTAAACATATCTATACTAAATAAAAACCATTTAAATAATTTTTCCTAAGTAAAAATTCACACTGATTAAATGAACTTTTTTATTTGAAGATTGGTTTACCAACCACTATTTAAACTAAAATTCTTGAAATAAGAAGCGGTTCTTTTGCTCCCTCAATAAAAAGTTCTTTTTTCTGCGGATATGTTTCTAAATATAAATGCAAAGATTTTTTAAAATTTTCAATTGCTTCGTTTAATGTATCCCCAAAATCTGCAACTCCTGTATCCTCGTTATTGACTATGAAAACTTTTTGGTCATCCATTTCCTCTTCTCTAACCAAAATATTCACGCTTAGTTTTTCCATATTAAAAACATGACTATCATACTTATAAGCTTTTCTAAATCCCCTAAAAAACCCTACCGAATGTTTTATAAATCAATTTTTTCTTTGTATTTCACCTTCCAGGGTACAAAATGATCTTCGCAATATTTAGAAATGCCAACAAGAAAATCACCACGAAAAGGAAGTTTGCAGTTCTGGCCAAGGAAAAGAGCTGCCAAGTTTTTACCTAGAGTGAACTGGGACGCAATTAATTCTGGAAAAAATCTCAAAGGTTTTATCTGCTACAAGGCAGGAATGAGTTCTGCTTATGTTCTTGACAACACGCCCGACTCGATGACAAAAGGAAAAAAAATTACAATCCCCGCAACAATTCTCGCGTGCCCTACAATGAAAATATTTTCTATACGATTTTATAAAAACAACAAACTCGTTAAAGAACTTTTAGCAGAAAATTTTGACAAGGAATTAAAAAGAAAAATAAAATTGCCTTCTGCAAAATCAGATGATAAAAAAAAGAAAATTGAATTAGACAAAATAAAATCCGAAGATTACGACAATGTTAAGGTTGTATGTTATTCTCAAGTTAAAAAAACAGGGCTGAAAAAAACTCCAGATATAATTGAAATTGGGCTTGTCGGAAGCGTGCAGGAAAAAATAAATTTCATAAAAGAAAATTTAGGAAAAGAAGTTTCTGTTTTAGATGTTTTTGAAAAAAATCAACTTGTTGATTTGCGTGGTTTGACAAAAGGAAAAGGTCTTGTCGGACCTGTAAAAAGATTTGGGATAACTTTGAAGTCCCACAAGTCAGAAAAAGGAAGAAGACGACCAGGAAGTTTAGGACCTTGGCATCCAGCAAGAGTGATTTTTAAAGTTCCAATGGCAGGACAGCTCGGAATGTTCACAAGAGTTATTTACAACAACAAAATAATTGAGTCAGGAAAACCCGAAGACAGAGAGCTAAAAAATATAAAAAATTTCGGGAATGTTAAAACTGATTACATTATTGTTGGGGGCTCAATTCAGGGATCTGCAAAACGCCAGCTTTTAATCACTGCTCCTTTAAGACAATCAAAAAAACAATTAAAAAAAGATTATGAGTTATTGGAGTTAAGATGAAAACCGCAATTTTAGATATAAACGGAAAAAAAACAAAAGAAATAGAACTGCCTAAATGTTTTTCTCAGGAAATTAGGGAAGATATTGTTGCAAAGATTTTGGAAACAAAAAAACATCAGCAACCTTATGCTCCGTCGCTGGTTGCTGGAAAACAACATTCTGCAAGCGGAAAAATCCGACACAGAAGACATGTTTGGCAGTCACATTACGGGCGGGGAATGTCGAGAGTGCCGAGAAAAGTTATGTCAAGAAGAGGGACACAATTCAACTGGGTTGGGGCAGAGGTCTCTGGAATGCGTGGCGGAAGAAGGGTTCATCCTCCAAAAGTTCTTTCAATGATTAACACTAAAAAAATAAACAAAAAAGAATTACAAATAGCATTTTCATCTGCCCTGAGTGCAACAGCAAACGAAAACAAAATAACTAAAAGATATTTAAAATTAAAAGGCGAAAAAATTAAAGACCTTCCGTTGGTTGTAGAATCAAAATTAATTTCCCTGAAAACAAAAGAACTAATTTCCTGCCTGAAAAAAATTCTTAGTGAACAATTATTTGCACTGGCGTTAAAAAAGAAAACTGTTCGGAGTGGAAAAGGAAAATTGCGGGGAAGAAAATACAAATCAAATGCCGGTTTGTTGCTTGTTGTCGGAGCCGACGAAAAACTAAAAACAAATTCTTTTGAAGTAGTAAATGTAAAAAATTTAGGAGTTGTCGATTTAGCAAACGGCGGGGTCGGGCGACTTACATTATATACTGAAAAAGCAATTAAAGAACTTGGAGAGAAATTAAAATGAATCTTAAACCAGTAGTTACTGAAAAAGCTGTAATGATGATTGAATCACAAAATGTTCTGACATTTGAGACAGAAAAAAATAAAACCAAACAGGAAATAAAAAAAGAAATTGAAGAAATGTTCAAAATAAAAATTGAAAAAATCAGAACTCTTATCAGAGACAATAAAAAATATGCTTATGTTAAATTAAAAAAGGACTTCCTTGCTATTGATTTAGCGACGAAGTTGGGAATGATGTAAAATGTTATTAAGTGATGATATAATCAAAATCATGGGAGAGGGAGAACCTCTTAAATTAGAAGATTTAGCGAAAAAAACAAATCTAAATCATAAAATCGGATATTTTAAAGAATATGTTGAATCATTGGTAGAGAGCAATTTATTAAAATATAATCGGGAAACAGGAGAGTATAGTTTATAAAATGGGAAAAAGAATAATAACTCAGGCACGGGGAAAAGGAAGCCACACTTACAGAGTCAAAAAAAAGGCATTTAGATTTAAACTCCAATATCCAGCAAAACTTTCTGGCGAAGGAACTGTAATAAAATTGTTGGATTCAGCAGCACACAGCGTCCCGCTCGCAAAAATAAAATATACAGACGGAAGTTTTTATATACCTGCTTTTAAAAATATGGTTGAGGGACAGAAAATAAATTTAAACGCAAAAGAAATTAAAGACGGAAACATTGTAAAACTAAAAGACATCCCTTTGAAAACAAAAATTTATGATATTGAATCAAGACCCGGGGACGGCGGAGTTTTCATAAAAACAGCAGGGAATTGTGCAGAAATCACAAGGATTGTAGGAGAAAACATTTTTGTTTTAATGCCTTCAAAAAAAGAAAAAAAATTAAACAAAAACTGTCGGGCAATTATTGGTGTTACTGCTGGAGCAGGGAGATTAGACAAGCCAGTTGTTAAAGCTGGGAAAAAATTTCATATTAAGAAATCAAAAAGTAAATTATGGCCAAGGACATCTGCAGTAAAAATGAATGCAATAGACCATCCGTTTGGTTCAGGAAGATCTAAGAATCCAAAAAGCAAGATTGCCAAAAGAAACGCACCACCTGGAAGAAAAGTTGGATTATTAAGGCCAAGAAGAACTGGTAGGAAAAAATAAAATGGAAAATGAAATAAGTGAAATAAGAAGAGTGGGAAGAATAGAAGACCTTGAAAAAGGAGAAATCTATATTGCACAATTTGGAGAAAATGATGAAAAGATTTTAGTTTGTTCAGGAATTGTAGGTGGAAGGTATGAATTTTTAGAAAAAGGAAAACAATTTGGTTCAAATAAGGATATTGAAATTTTAGGATGGCAAACTCCTCCAGGCGGAATAAAATTTTCTTATGGGGGGGAAGTAATAATCAACTCCCTTTTTAGAAAATTGGAAACATATATCCCAGGACATGGGGGTTATAAAATTAAACGAGATTTAGTATCAGTATTATAAAATGGAATTACAAAAAAAACAATTTACATTTAAGGGAAAAACAATAGAAGAACTGAAAACTTTAGATGTTCGGGAATTTACGAAATTTTTGAAGTCAAGGCAGAGAAGAACTGTTTTAAGAAATTTTCAGGAAATTGAGGATTTCATCAGCAGGTGCAATAAAAAAATTTCTAATAACAAGCCGATAAAAACCCATAAAAGGGATTTGGTAGTGGTTCCAAAAATGGTCGGCATGAAAATTCAGGTTTATAATGGTCACGCGTTTATATCTTCTGAAATTACAGGAGAAATGTTAGGACACAAGTTCGGAGAGTTCGCCCCGACAAGAGCAAGAGTAAAACATGGAAGTGCAGGAGTTGGAGCAACTAAGGGTTCAAAATTCAAGGCAAAAAAATAAAATTAAAAATAAAATGACAA
This sequence comes from archaeon, assembly GCA_030638105.1. Taxonomy (GTDB): domain Archaea; phylum Nanobdellota; class Nanobdellia; order Pacearchaeales; family GW2011-AR1; genus DAOWFF01. The sequence continues at coordinate 4,498 of DAOWFF010000041.1, forward strand.
ACACAGAAAAACCAACAACAAAAACAGAGCAAAAAAAACAAAGCATAGTTAAAACTCCAGTAAAAAAACCAGAAGTAAAAAATATTCCTAAGACCATAGAAAAAAAAATAACCCCCAAAGAAAAGGAAACAAAATCTGATGATAAAAAAGAAAAACCACAAAAACCAATTCAAAAAAAACCAGTTGTTAAAAAAGAATACGCTGTTGTAAACGCAACGGGTTTACCAATTTCTACAAAGACATCTGTGGCAATTTGCAAATTCATTAAAAACAAAAAAATTAATCAGGCAATAGCCGACTTAGAAAATGTTGTCTTGACAAAAAAATCCGTCCCCATGAAAGGAGAAATTCCTCACAGAAAAGGCAAGGGTGCGATGTCTGGAAGGTTTCCAAAAAATGCTTCAGAACATTTTATAAATTTATTGAAAACCCTTCGGTCAAATGCAAACGCAAATGAAATTGACTCTCCAATAATCAAACAGGCAATGGCAAACCTCGCTTCAAGACCTTATGGAAGATTCGGAAGAATAAAAAGAAAAAGAACTCACGTAAAAATTATGGTCAAAGAAAAAAAATTAAACAAAAAAGAAAATAAGAAAAACAAATAAAATGCAAACAAAAATTAATTTTACAGAATTAGAAAGTTTAGAAGATTTAGGTGCAGTTATAGAAGGAGATGTTTTTAAAACAGACATGGGGGATGTTGCTTATTTTGCAGAGGAAAATGGAATGAGAGAATTTATTATGCCAAGTGTTTCTGGAAGAATTAATTCGTATTCTCTTCAAATTGGAAAAGAAGGGAGAGTAATGTCAAATGGGGGATTAATGTTTAATCCCCTTGATTTAGTTTTCAAAACCTATTCTCCAGAAAAAGAGGGTTATTGGAAGAGAAAATCTATGCTAAATAAATTAAATTTAAGAAGTAAATTATAAAATGGAAGAAAGAAATGTAGTCAAGGCGAAAAAAGAAGAATTTGCCATAAAGGAATCTGTCAAAAAATCACTTGGAAAAGGAAAGGTAAGCGGAGTTAGAATAGAATACACGCCTGTTGGAACAAAGATAATTGTTTCCACACACAAACCTGGTTTGGTGATTGGAAGAAAAGGAGAAAGAATAGAAGAATTAACAACAGAAATTAAAAAAAATTTCAAACTTGAAAATCCCCACATTGAGATAGATGAAATAACAGAGCCAGAATTTGACGCTCAGATAAATGCAGATGAAATTGCTTCAACTTTAGAAAGGTTCGGACCTTTAAGATTTAAAAGCACTGCTTACAGAACTCTGCAAAAAATAATTGATGCTGGTGCATTGGGAGTAGAAATAAGATTAGGCGGAAAGCTTCCTGGTTCAAGAGCCAAAAGCTGGAGATTTAGTCAGGGGTATTTGAAAAAGGCAGGAGAGCCAGCAAAGATGGTTAGTTTTGCACAAGCAAGGGCACAAACAAAACCCGGAACAGTGGGCGTTAAAGTAAGCATACTTTCCCCACACATTCAGTTAAAAGACAGAGTAAAAATTGACGACGCACTTATCGAAAAATTAAAAAAGAATTTAGCAGAAGCAGAACAAGAAGAAGAATTAAATAAAGTTAAAAAATAAAATGCCATCATTAAAATATAAAGATATAAAAAAAATGAACAAAGAAGATATAGAGAAAAAACTAAAAGAACTGAAATTAGAACTTGTAAAATCAAAAGTGCACACATCTAAAACAGGAAGTTCAAAAATAAAAGAAATAAAAAAAATGATTGCAAAAATACTTACATTCAACAAATCTAATAAAACAGAAGATAAGTTGAAAAGTTAACCAATGGAAATATGTCCAAAATGTGGCCTGCCTACGCAGGCCTGTGTATGCGAACAGATTGTGAAAAGTTCGCAAAGAATAAAAATAACAACAGACCGAAAAAGATACGGGAAAATAGTAACTGTTGTTACAGGATTTGGAAGCGGAATCAGCGTGAAAGATATCGCAAAAACTCTGAAAAATGAGTTGGCTTGTGGGGGAACCTACAAAGACGACCTCATAGAACTCCAGGGCGACCACAGAAAAAAGATAAAGCCAATACTGGTCAAACTCGGGTTTGATGAAGAGTTTATTGACTAAGCATACACAAAAACAAAATCAAAATGACAGAAAAAGTGAGAAACAAACAAAAAGAAAAAAAACCAGAATTAGTGGAAACTGGATGCAACGACAAAAATTGTCATGTTCACGGAAATTTAAAAACTCGGGGGAGGACTTTCAAGGGAAAAGTTATCAGGAAGTTCCACAAAAGAATCACAATTGAATTTGAAAGAATGATTTATATAAGAAAATATGAAAGATACGCAAAGTCAAGAACAAAAATCCACGCACGGCTCCCTGTTTGTATGGAAGACAAAATTAATGTGGGGGATTTAGTAAAAATTCAAGAATGTAGACCATTGAGTAAAATAATTCATTTTGCGGTCTTAGGAAAAATTAAAGACAAGGAGGATGGGAAATGATTGGTGAGAAAGACATTAGAAATATTTATAAAACGACTTACGAGATTGCGAAGTTGGTTGGAAATGGAGAATATACAAGAGAGATTGGATATAAACTTCATGTTCTGTTTGGAAGCAGTATCCAACAAACTTTAAGAGAAGAACATTGTTCTCAACCAGAATCAAAAAATTTGGCAATGGTAATCATACAAGTAAATGAGCAAGAATACTCTAAATTTAGAAAATTAGCAAGAAGACAGGAGGAAAGTGAAAAATGAAAGCAGTATCAGCGAGAACAACAGCAGGTCTGAATTTCGGAGCAAACATGATTGCTTCTGATAATAGCGGAGCAAAGGTTGTGAGGTTGGTCTCAGTTAAAAAAGGAAAAGGAAAAAAAGGAAAACAAGGATGCGCGAAAATCGCGGACTGGGTTAAAGTGAGCATCAGAAAAGGCGTGCCAGACATGAAAGGAAAGGTCTTTGATGCTGTAATAATAAGGCAGAAAAAATCTTACAGACGACTAACAGGAGAAAGAATCGCATTTGAAGACAATGCTGTCGCAATTTTAAAAGACGACAAAGGAAATCCCAAAGCAACTCAAATTAAAGGACCAATTGCAAGGGAGGTAATGGAGCGATGGCCGAGCGTGGCAAAAATCGCGAGTATAGTAGTTTAAAATGGCATTTCAAATAGATTATGATGCACTTAAAGAAGGGTTCAAAGAAAGGATAAAAAGTTCTCTTAATGCATTAGAAGTTGTTGCTGAACAATTATCAGACCCATTAGTACATGGAGAATATGTTACAGAATATCTCAAAACAAGAAAAGATGCAATAAAGGGAAGTAATTTAAGCAGGGGAGAAATAAAAGAATTTGATGAAAAAGCTATAGAATATATGTTACAATTTTATGGCAGGATGATTAAACTTCGGGGTATAGAAATAAAATGAAAAATAAATTTAGCAAATCATGGAAATCAAGCAAGCAACCTCGGAAGCAGAGGAAATATTTAGCAAATGCTCCATTGCATATTCGGAAAAAATTTGTTAGTGTGAATTTGTCAAAGGAACTTCGGAAAAAATACAAGCGAAGAAATATTCCTGTAAGAAAAAACGATATTGTAAAAATTATGAGAGGAAAATTTAAAGCCAAGCAGGGAAAAATTATTGAAGTGAAATTAAAAATTTCAAAAGTTGTTGTTGAAGGAATTCAGGTTAAAAAACAAGACGGCTCAAAAGTGAGCATAAAATTGCAACCTTCAAATTTGCAAATCATTGAATTAAATTTAGAAGACAGAAAACGAATGAAAAAATTAGGAACAAAAGAAAACAAAGAAAGTAAAAATAAAAAACCAGAACCAAAAGAAATAAAAGTTAAAGAAAAGCCAAATAAAAATATGGAGAAACAAAAATGAAAATTCAAATAATTAAATTAGCAGGATTGCCCTCGTGCGATTTCCGACGGATTGCAAGAAAGAAATCGCTTAACCGCAAAGGAAGGGAAAATCCAAAAAAACCGCTTAGGTTGTTTTGAAAATGAGTTATCTAAAAAGACAAAGCATTCCGAAAAAATGGTCATTGCATAGAAAGGGCACAAAATATGTAGTAAAGCCAAGTTTTAGTGTTCAAGACGGAGTTCCGATTTTAATCATCTTGAGAGACATATTAGAGATAGCACAGAACAGAAGAGAAGTAAAAAAAGCAATCCGAGAAAAAAATATTTTGCTTAACAACAGAATAGTCAAAGACGAAAAACACAACGCCTTGTTGTTTGATACAATTTCAATTATCCCCTCAAAAAAACATTACCGACTTGAATTATCCGACAAAGGGAAATTTAAATTAATAGAAATAAATGCTGGTGAATCAACGCAAAAAATATCAAAAATCATAAACAAAAAAATTCTTAAAGGAAAAAAAACACAGTTAAACTTGAGCGACGGCAAGAACTTTTTGTCAGATATTAAATGCAAAGTTAATGACTCTGTTTTAATAGATTTGAAACAAGGAAAAATTTTAAAATGCCTGTCATTAAAAGAAAAAGCAAAAGTTGTTGTTTTTGCAGGAAAACATTCAGGAGAAATAGGAATTATAAACAAAATAAATTTAGAAAGAAAAATGGCTGACTTAAGTGAAGAAGGAAAAAAAGTTGATGTTTTAATTAAACAATTAATGGTGGTTGAATAATGAAAAATAGAAACCCACAAATACTTAGTCGTATAGGGGAAGAAGTTTCATATAATGGAATGTCTGGAACACTTGGATTGGATAAGAGAGAATTACCGCATTTAAGTAAAATAGAGAAAGAATTATCTGGGGGGCTTTTTGTAGTGGATAGAGAAGGGAAAAAATATCCCATTCATTCAGAAGGATATGGAAGAAGCCCTTCAAGATTTCATGAATACTGCACAATAAATGATCTTGGAGAAATTGAAGATAAATAAAATGACAGAAGAAACAAAAACAAAAGTGAAAGAGCAAACGACAAAGAAAGACAAATCCCAAAATCCTCTTTGGAAAATAAAAATCGAGAAAGTTGTTTTAAGTGTAGGCGGAATTGGAGATGAATTAGAAAAGGGCTTTAAACTTCTTAAGTTACTGACCCAAAGGAAGCCGGCAAAAATGAAATCTAAAAAAAGAATTCCTTCTCTTGGGGTTAAACCTGGTTTAGAAGTCGGTGCAGTTGTAACTATTCGGAAAAATCCAGAGGAAACTTTGAAAAAAATGTTAATAGCAATAGACAATGTTTTAAAGAAAAAACAAGTAGCAGAAAATAATTTTTCGTTTGGTTTAAAAGAATACATCGAAATCCCAGGCGTAGAATACCAAAGAGAAATAGGAATTAAGGGCTTTGATGTTACAGTTGTTTTCAAAAGAGCCGGAAGAAGAGTTAAACTGAAAAAAATAAAAAAGGGTAAAATCCCTAAAAGACAAGCAATCTCTCCCCAAGAAATAATTAAATTTATGGAAGATAAATTCCAGACAGAGTTTAAATAAAATGACAGCAAGTGATTGGAAAAAAGTTTTGGCGCAATTGAAAACAAAACCCGCCATGGCTCAAAGATTTTTGAAACATTGTAAACCGAAAAAAAGAAAAATAGGAATTGCTGTAAAAAAATGCGAGAGATGCGGGAGATTCGGAGCCCATATAAGTTCATACGGATTAAATTTATGCCGACACTGCTTCAGAGAAATTGCTGAAGAAATCGGATTTAAAAAATATAGTTAAAATGAGTCAAGATATCGTCGCTGATGCACTGAACATGATACAGAACGCAAAGAAAGCTAAAAAGGAAACTATAACAATTAGCAGGATTTCAAATTTGCTGGTTGAGGTCTTAAAAATTATGAAACAAAAAGGAGCCATAGCAAAATACAAATTTAATGCCAAAGAAAAATCAATTATCGCAACAATCGGCGAACTTTCTGAATGCAAGGCAATCAAACCACGGTTTAGTGTGAACAAGTCCCAGATTGAAAAATACCGACGGAGATATCTGCCTGCAAGAAACTTTGGAACTTTAATCATCTCAACAAACAACGGCTTGATGACCCATGAAGAAGCTCAGGAAGAACAAACAGGAGGATGCTTGATTGCGTATTTTTATTAAAATGAAAAAAGAATTACAACAAACAATTGAAATTCCAGAAGGAATAGAAATTAATTTAGAAGAGAATGAACTTTCAGTTAAAGGAGAGCACGGCGAAAATAAAAGAAAGTTTAATTTTGGAAAACTTGATGTTGAAAAAAAAGATAATAAAATAATTATTGGAAACAAGAAATCGACAAAAAGAGAAAAGAAACTGATGAACACAATTGTCGCCCACATCAATAATATGATTAAAGGAGTTCAGGAAAAATTTGAATATAAACTAAAAATTTGTTTCAGCCATTTTCCTTTTAGCGTTGAAGTTCAGGGAAATCAAGCCACAATCAAAAACTTTTTAGGAGAAAAAATTCCAAGAAAATTGCAAATCCTTGAGGGCGTTGAGGTCAAAATTGAAAAAGAAATCATCACAATAAATTCAATAAATAAAGAATTAGCAGGACAGACCGCAGCGAATTTTGAAAAAGCAACAAGAATAACAAACAGGGACAGGAGAATTTTTCAGGACGGAATTTTCATTACAAATAAACCAGGAGTAGAAATATAATGCCGAAATTTTTAAGAAGAACTTCAAATAGATATTCAAAATTAGGAAAAAGAAGAAAAAAGAAACAGGTCTGGAGAAAGCCGACAGGAAGAGACAACAAGATGAGAGAAAAAAGAAAGGGCTATCCTGCAGTCGTGAAAATTGGTTACAAAAAATCCGAGCACAAATCTTTTTCAATAATTAAAAATATTGAAGATTTAAAAAAGATTCAAAATAATGAATCTGTTATTCTCGGTAAAATTGGAAAAAAGAAAAAAATAGAAATTTTGAAAAAAGCCAAAGAAATGAAAATTAAAATTTATAAAATAAACATTGAAAAATTTTTAAAAGAAAATGAAAAGAAAAATAAAAAAGAAAAAGTCGAAGAAGTAAAAGATAAAAAACAAATTAAAACTAAAGATAAATTAAAGGAGAAGAAAAAATGAACCTAAGAAATAAAAAATTATTAGCAAGAAGAACTTTTAACATCGGCAAGAGAAGAATTGTTTTTTTCAGCTCGCGGTTAGATGAAATAAAAGAAGCAATCACTAAACAGGATATGCGCGATTTACAAAAAGATGGAGCAATACTTGTAAAAGAAATTAAAGGAAGGAAAAAAGTTAAGAAACGAGTTGGAAAAAAAAGTCCAGGAAATATAAGAAAAAAAGTGAACAAAAGAAAAGAAGAATATGTTATAATGACAAGAAAATTAAGAAAATATGTCGCTGAATTAAAAAAACAGGGAAAATTATCCCGTGAAGAAGTTATTGATATTCGGAAAAAAATAAGAAATAAATTTTTTAAAAGTAAAGCAAATCTAAAAAATTATATTGGAGAATTAGAAAAATGAAAACATTAAAACAAAGAAGAAAACAAAATAAAACCGATTACGGAAAAAGAATTAAATTACTTAAAAGTGGAACGCCGAGAATTGTTTTTAGAAAAACAAACAATTATATTCTTGTTCAGTATGTTACAAGCAAACAAGCCCAAGATAAAATTGAATTCGGATTGAACTCAGGGGAATTGCTGAAATTCGGGTGGCCAGAGGATTTTAAAAGAAGTTTAAAATCAATTCCTGCAACATATTTAACTGGATTTTTAACAGGGAAAAAAATTATCGCAAAAAAATTAAAGACCCCGATTGTTGATTTTGGAATGATTAGAACTTTGCACAAAACAAAAACCCACGCGTTTTTAAAAGGTCTGATAGACGCTGGAATTGAAATGAAACACAAGGAAGAAACATTTCCAGATCAGGATACAATAAAAGGTAAACACATGAAAAAAGATTTTTCAAAAATATTTGAAGAAATTAAATCTAAAATAGAGAATAAGAATGGATAAAGAAAAAAAACCAGTTGAAGAAAAAGTTTTGGTAAAAAAAGAAATTGAAAAAGGGAAAACTGATAGAGGTAGAAGAAAAACTCCTTGGAAAAAGCAGGAAAAAACAAGAGAAGAAAAAATTTCAGAATGGGTTCCGAAAACAAAACTTGGAAAAGAAGTAAAAGAAAAGAAGATAAAAAATATTGATGAAATTTTAAAAGACGAAAGAAAAATTCTTGAAGCAGAAATTGTTGACGCTTTGATAAATGTTCAGTCAGAATTAATTTCTATTGGACAGGCAAAAGGAAAATTCGGCGGAGGGAAAAGAAGAATTTGGAGACAGACCCAGAGAAAAACAAAAGAAGGAAACATTCCAAGTTTTTCAACACTTGCAGTTGTCGGCGATGAAAATAGTCATGTTGGAATTGGCGTCGGGAAATCCAAAGAGACCTTGCCGGCAAAAGACAAGGCAATAAGAAAAGCAAAACTAAATATCCTCAAAGTAACAAGAGCGTGTGCGGGTTTTGACTGTGCCTGTTCAGAATTGCATTCTATTCCATTCAGGGTAACTGGAAAATCCGGAAGCGTCAAAGTAACTTTAATCCCTGCACCACAAGGAACAGGTCTGGTCGTGGCAAACGAACTAAAAAAAATATTAAAACTTGCAGGAATTAAAGATGTTTACAGCCAGACATTTGGAAAGCAAAGAACAACTTTTAATTTAGTCAAGGCATGTATTGAAGCATTGAAAAAAACAAATAGGGAGGAGAAAAAATGAATGATGAAACTACAAAACCACATGAAGATTTAGTGAGGGAAGGATATTGCAGAATGAATCATGATGTATTAACTGAATCAGAGAGAGGAAAATTTCCGGGATTTTTGAAAGCAAGATTTAACAAAAGAAAAATAGAATCAATAGTATTTAAAGTGGATGATTTAGGTTGTGATGCTTATGTTAAATGGGGGAAATTCAAATGATAGCAGTAATTAGAATTCACGGCATGGTAAAAATCAAGAAAAAAATAGAAGAGACATTGCAAAGATTACGACTTAGAAGAAAATATGCTTGTGTGGTTTTACAGCCGACAAAAGTTAATCTTGGAATGATAAAAAATGTTCGGGACTTTGTTGCGTTCGGCGAAATAAACAAAGAGACATTTGAAAAACTAATTGAAGAACGGGGTCAAGCAATAAACAAGAAAAAAAAGATTGACGCGAAAAAAATAATTGTGGATTTGGAAGCAGGAAAAAAATATCAGGACTTGAATTTAAAGCCGTTTTTCAGGTTGCACCCCCCAAGAAAAGGAATTGACAGCAAAAAACATTTTGGAGTTAACAAAGGTGTTTTAGGAGACAACAAGGAAAAAATAAATGAGCTGATTGGGAGGATGTTGTAATGGAGGGAAAATATATTGTTGCTTCAGGACCAGTAATTATTGAGGAAGGAAAATTGTTAGTTAATAAAGATGATAAA
>DAOWFF010000057.1 GCA_030638105.1 archaeon
AAATAATCCTAATAAAAAGATAATGAAAAAAGAAAATTTTATGCGAGAGGCAATTAAAGACGCAAAAAAAGATGGGCATCATTTTGGGGCAGTAGTTGTTAAAGGAAATAAAATAATCTCAAGAATGGGTAAACGACCAGGGGGAGACCCTCGTTACCATGCAGAAACTCAGGCAATTCTTAAAGCCACAAGTAAATTAAAAACAAGGAATTTGAAAGGATGCACTTTGTATTCAACTTGTGAACCCTGCCCGATGTGTTTTTATATGGCTTGGATAACCCACATCCCAAAAATTGTTTATGGTGCAAATTTAAAAGATGCAATTAATTTTGGTTCAGAACAAATTAAAATAACTACAAAAGAACTTAACAAAAAAGGCGGGAACAGAATTAAAATAACTCCTGATTTTTTAAGGGGAGAATGTTTGGAGTTGTTTAGAAAATAAATCTAACTAATCATTTCATCAACTTCAATTTTATTATTTTCTAAAATTGCTTTACCCAAAATTCTTTCAATATCTGCATTGATTTCCCTGAATTCTTCTCGGCTCTCAACTAAAAATGCATAATAAAGATTGACATACCCTACAGCTTTTATTATAATAATAAATCTTGGGTCGTTCTTTGCGTATTCAATAAACTTCTCAAGTTCTTTTTTATATGAAGGATCTATCCTAGAAATATAAGTGTACTCTGTATAGCCCAATTTCTTTAAATCAAGGATTGGATAAAATCTTTCTATAACATTTTTCTTTTTAAGAGATTTGATTTTATTAATCACAGAATTAGCAGTTAGATTTAGTTTGTTTGCAAGTTCAATAACTGGGATTTTGGAATTTTCTTTAAGCAAGGTCAACAACTTCCAATCCACATCCTTAATTTTGATATTTTCTGGATTGCTTTTAATATCCACTTTGGCTTTTTTCTTTGGATTCAATCTTCTTGCAAAATAAGTGTGAGAAGTAATGCTCTGGAATGAAAGGTAGTTATTTATTTTATTTTTAAATTTGCTGAGGATTTTTGTTTGAATCTCATCGTATCTCTCGAGGGTTTTTGTCCAAACAGAAACATATAATTTCCACTGGCTTAATTCATGTAGCATATAGCAACAACTTACTTCTTGAATATTTGTAATCTCTTTAAGATATTTCTCGACAATATCTGCTGTCACACCCTTAATGTCAAGGTAAATGGAATGCCGACTAAATCCTAGTTTAGGATAATTTATGTTCGCTGTGTATTTTTTTATAATTCCAGATTCCTCTAATTTTTTTATTCTGTAACTTAATGTTTGTTGTGGAAGCCGAACTTTTTTTGCAATCTTTGACAGCGACTCTCTACAATCTTGAAGCAATTCAAAGAGGATAAGTTTGTCTTTTTCATCCATTTTACTTGAACTTGGTAGTTATAATAAGTTTTAAAATGTTTTGTAGTATTTTCACCAAAGATTTCGGGGCATAGTTTTAATAGTAATATTTCTCGGTAGGAAAGTAAAGGGGTGACAGGAATCTTAAATGCCAAAAACACTCACCCCAAGAAATAAAATAGAGAGCGAAGGAAAAGTTCATTATAGTGAGGGCTTTCAGGCATGGAATACAATAAAAATAAAAAAAGAATTGTTCAGCGAATTTCCAGAACTAAAAGAAAAAAGATCTAAATTTTCTTATCAGTTAACTTTTTGTAGAAGTTATATTGAACTATTAAAAAAAATCAAAAGTTTAAAGCAAGGTTCAGTTATGCCAATGTTGATGTGGTTGTATAAAGAAGATTAGAAAATAAATGCTTACAAAACTTATTTAAACTCAATTATTCTAATTAAATTACTTAACTTCGGTTAGGTTTATCTGACTTCGGTTAGATAAGGGAGGTTATGAGCTTCGGTTTATTTCCTTCCACTTTTTTTATCTTTTAATCCATCAATCTAATCTCGACAATATTTATAAATCGTTTCCATCACACACAACAGCGATGGAAAATAAAATAAATTCAAACAAAAACCGATTCCCACGAGTGTGCCACAACGAGCTGGTCGTCGGCGTACGGAAAATATTTTATTGTTTCATAAAATATCACAAAGAAAATCCCAAATCTCTTTTATGGAAACTTTTCATAATTTAAATTCTGAATTTCAATCCCCCAATTATTTGTTTGTTGTTGAACCAAATTAATTAATAAATCTGGGACATCTCCAGCAGTAATCTGTTGGGTATAAGTCTCTTGAAATTCGTCTCCAACATTAAATTTATTGATATGAATTTGTTTCTGGGAAATGATTGTATTAGAAACCTTAAAAACAATATTAAAATCTACAAAATTAGTATGATCATCTCCAATATTTATAACCTTTATACTCGCTTTTGGTTCAGCAATACTTAAATCTGGTTTTATAATTATTCCTCCAATCATTGATAATAATATATTTCCATACTTCCAATCCCAGGATTTAGATGTAAAAACCAAATCTATCTTGGCTGAATTTGAGATTAATGGATTTGGGTCTACACCATCATTATAACGATCATTATCTGAATTGGGATTATTTGGATTTGTTCCAATCTCTTTTTCTTTTATATCGGTAAGACCATCTTTATCGTTATCTACTGCAATACATTTACTTTCTTTACATTCATAAAGATCTAAACAAGGTTTAACTAAAAATCCTGAACTTTCTTTGCAACACTCATAAGGGCAGGATTTTGTAAAATCTCCTTCATTTACAACATTCGCATTTTTAAAAACTAGAAATAACGCTACAAAAATAATAAGAATAATTCCTACAATTAAAATCCAATTAGTATTTTTGTTTTGTTCAATCTTTGAGATTGAATGGTCAGTCTTACAATCTACACAATGTTGTCCATTGGGGATTTCTTTCCCACATTTATTACAATAAGGCATTTTATTAAGTATCTTTAAGACTATTTAATCTTTGCCCCAAAAAACCCCGATTTTCAATATATGCACACCATATGCACACGGCATGCACACTTTCAAAAACCACTAAAATTCTTAACCATGTAACTGTTTTCCAATTCATAGCCCACTTTTTTGTAATATTCTCTGACTCCAATCCCACTAATTACCATTAATTTGTTAATCTTCTTATCTTTGACAATTTTTTCTGCCTCTTTCATTAACCATTTTCCTAAACCAGTATGTTGCCCAGTTTTTCCTTTTTTTCCAAGTTTCAAACTTTTTCCATAAACATGCAACTCCCGAATAATTGCTTTGCCCTCTGTATTTAAATCTTCATTTACAGAGGGTACACCCTTGGGTGGCACAATTCTCAATCGTAGCAAGCCGAACAAAATATCGTCCTTGTTTATTATTTCTAAAAAATATTCCTGCCTGTTAGAAGCCAAGTATTTTGTAATTTTTAGTTTCAAATCCAAATTTATTTTCTTGTTGTCCCGCAAAGCAAAACCAATTTCCCTATATCTTATTTCTTTTAATTTAACATTCTTGTCCCGAAGTTCTGCTTCAATATTTTTTCTCAGATCAATGTTAATAATTCCTGCGACAATATAGTCGGGCGGAATTTCCCGCATTATTCTCATGACTCTACAATATCGCGGAACCTGTTTCAGCATTTCAACGAGAATTTTCTCAGTTTGTTTTTTGGTGTAAGGCCTGTATTTTTTCTTCCAATACAATTTCTCAATTCCTGAATTCGGCATAACTGTGCAAGGATAAATTTTCAACTGGTCTGGTTTGAATCTCTGGTCGGAAAAAAGTTTTTTGAATAATCTTAAGTCATTTTTAAAATTACTTTCAGGCAGACCGGGCATGATGTGGTAGCCGATTTTAAATCCTGCGTTTTTTAATTTTTCAGTTGCATTGACGACATCCTGAACTTTGTGCCCTCGTTTTATTTTTGTGTAAATTTTATCGTCAATAATCTGAACCCCGAGTTCAACTCTTGTCGCTCCCAATTCTCTCATCCAGCCAATATATTTTTCACAAACATCTGGTCTTGTCTCAATGCAAAGTGCAACGCACCTGTGTTTTGTCTGCTCGTTTATTTTTTGTGCCTGTTCCAAATTTTTGGATTTCTTTTTATTCATCGCGTCAAAACATCCCTTGACAAATTCATACTGAAATTTTTTTGGATATTCTAAAAAAGTCCCGCCCATAATTATCAGTTCAATTTTTTCAGTTGGATGGTTCATGGCTTCAAAGGCCTTTACCCTCGCTGAGACCTGTTTGTAGGAATCATAATTAACTTTTGACGCCCGCATTACAACAGGGCTTTTCGGCGTGTAACTTTGCGGGACATTTAAATTCGGGCAATACAAACAAGTTCCGTGCTTGCATTTTCTTGGGGGCAACATCACCGCAACAGGCGTAATTCCTGAAATCGTTTTTGTCGGTTTGCGGATTTCGCCGGGTTTTGGTTTAAGCATGTAAATAAGAATAAAGAATACTTTTAAAATAGTTTGGTAATATTAAAGACAAAGAAATTTTTTTGAAAGTAATTAAAATTTATGAAATTGTTTTTTTAAGAAAAAGTACTTATCCTTTCTATTACTTCTTCCTTGGTTAATTCTCCGAAAGAATTTGAATCAAAATAATAAACTTCTATTTCTGTTTTAGTTTTTGCCCCAGAATAAGGAGAAGCATCTATTTGTATGCCTACCAAACATTCACACCTAATAAAATTATATTGAGAATTATTATTAGAAGAAAGAACATCATATCTCTCGCATTTTTCTTCACAAAATTTAGGAGAAATTTCTCCTTCTGTTAGTTCAGGCATATTTTTATTATTAATAAAAACAGCTAACAAAACAATGCCTACAAAAAAAGAAATAATCGCTCCTAAAAAAATTATTTTAAAAAATAAATCACCTTTTACCATATAAACCAAAAAGAAAATAAGTTTTTAAATATAACTTAAGAGAGTAAGATTTTTAATCATTAAAATTTTTATTAATTCATGAATCAAAAACAAATCTGGGATAATATTGCTGAAGAATGGTTTGAATTTAGAGCAGAACCAATGGAATGTACTCTTAAATTTTTGAAGGACAAGAAGGGAAAAGTGCTGGATTTAGGAAGCGGGGCAGGAAGGCACCTTGTAAAAATAAAAAATGGGAAAATGTATTTGGTTGATTTCTCCGAAGAGATGATTAAACTCGCGAAGAAAAAATCAGAAAAAGAAAAAATCAAGGCAGAATTTTTCGTGTCCCAAATAACTAAACTTGATTTTGAAAATGATTTTTTTGATTCAGCAATTTGCATTTCTTCGTTGCATTGTGTAGAAGGAAAAGAAAACAGGGAAAAAGTTGTTGAAGAACTTTATCGGGTTTTAAAACCAAATGCAAAAGCAGAAATCGGGGTCTGGAATAAAAATTCCAAGAGATTTAAAAATTCTGGCAAAGAAAAATATGTGAAGTGGAGAGACAAGGGAGAGAGATATTATTATTTATTTGACGAAAAAGAAATTCACGATTTGTTTGAGAGATGCGGGTTTAAAATAATTTCAACGCATAACAGCGAAATGATGATAAACTTTGTTGTTGGGAAAATTTAGTATTAATAAGATCCATGCCTATTTTTCCAAGAACCAGATGACTCTCCGTTTGCAAAAGCACCCATTTTATCTTGGAATCGTGCTTCTTCTTCTCTTTTTATCATTTCGGGGTAACCTTCTCTAATTAAATTCCATCTTTGATTTATTTCTTCATCTGTTTTAGTATCCCCTAAAATTAATTTTTCTAAAGTATTTATGTCAAGAGAAACAAATGTTAAAATCCTTCCTCCCGCACCTAAATTTTTAATAGAATGTTCTTTTGGTCTTACAAAAATTGTTCCATTGAAAACATATCCCTCTTGTTTTTCTTCTTCTCCTACTTCATATTTAGTAATTTTTTCAACAGGGATTGTTTCAGCAACTGCCATTACTGAAAATGAGTTTGTGGAAGCTTTAAATTCTTCAAACTCAATTTCTTTATCAAGACATTTATAATTTACATTATAAAAACCTCCTTTTTCTAAATCAATTCCTGAAAAACTAACTCCAAACAAAGCTTCTACAGAGGAAGTATTAAAATCATCAAAATGAATATTTTCTTTTTTATCCATCCTTTTTTTAACTTATTTCTGTTTTTAATTATTTGTGTAATAGAATATTCATTTCTTAATAATTTTCATCATATCCAGAAAACTTTTCTTTTCAAACGAAATTATTTTCATTTCAGGAATATTTATTTTAACTTTTAAAATTCCTAAAGCAGAAATAAAAATAGTTCCCAAGAGAAAATCATTGTCCTCTAATTTCTGTAGGGATAAAAGAACTTTTTGGATTTTTTTATTTATATTTTCTTTATTCATTTTTTCTTCAATTAATTTCACAACATCATCAAAATCAAAATTATAATTCATGGACAATTTTTCAGGAGTTCTTTTGTCAATAATTTCAACTGGAATTTTTTCTATTTCTGATTCCAATTTAAAACTGAACATTTTTTTTGTTGATGGAATAAAATAATCAAAATGAAACTGGTTGTCTGACTTTTCAAAATCAATCATAAAAAATCCTGAACAAGGATATGCCTCTGGATTTTCTTTTTTAAATTCCTGAAAATTTTCTGACGCAAATAATTTTTCTAAATAAAATTGGAAGTTCATTTTTTAAAACAACTTTCTAAAAATTCTTTTTTTAATTTAATAAAACTATCACATTCTTGTTTTAAGTGCCAAGAAAATTTATTTGGAAAACCGATATTCTTAACTTTTTTTCCGATGTCTTGAACAGCATGAATCGCTGGAACAAAATCTCCGTCAGAAGAAACCAAAACCGCAGTATCATAAGCATTGTTATACGCAAGTCGAACCATATCAACAGCAAGATGAATGTCATCTTCTTTAACCTGATAGCAGATTTTTCCGTTAATCTTAACTTTTTGCATTCTACAAAGCACCAATTTAAAATTAGATATCTTTCTCAAGTTCTCAAAAAATTTCTGTTGCTTTTTGTAGGTTTCTTCATCCTTTTTCCAGTCCAATGGAGCAGTATAATAATAAACTCTCACTAAAGTTTTGTTTCCAACAAGTTTTTCAATAAAAAATTCAAAATTAAAATCTTTCAAACTTTTTGAATTATTAAATAAACTTTTAAGTAAATTATAATGATTACTTCCATCAATAAAAACAGTTGCTTTTTCTTTCTTAACCATTAAAAATTTAATATAATTGCGTTAATAAATCTTTAGAAAATAAATCCCAGGTTTACTAAAAAGCAACCCTGGGGGGTATATAAAATTCATAGTATAAAATCATTTATAAAACTTTCTAAATAAAATTGGAAGTTCATACCCTTTCTTCAATTTCTTTTTTAATTTTTTCAACAAACTCCTCAACAGAAAATTTTTCAATTTTTTTATTCCCTTTTGTTCTCACAGCCAAATTTTCTTCTTTTTCTTCTTTGTCGCCGACAACAACAATGTAAGGGATTTTCATAATCTCGGCGTCTTTAACTTTTGCAGAAACAGTTGTCTGGTTTAAGTCCTGTTCAATTCTTAAATTTGGAATTTCTTTTTTTATTTTTTCAGAAATTTTTTTTGCATAATTATCATTCCGATTTGTGAAACTTAAAACCCGAACCTGAATCGGTGCGAGCCAAGTTGGAAGTCGGCCTTTTGTGTGTTCAATCAAAACCCCGATAAATCTTTCCAAGCTTCCGTAAATAGTCCGATGAAGAACTGTTGGTCTTTTTCTTTTGTTTTCTTTGGTTGTATATTCTAATTCAAATCTTTCTGGCATTGCAAAATCCAACTGCAAAGTTCCGCATTGCCATTCCCGTCCTAAAGAGTCGGTAATATGAAAATCAATTTTCGGTCCGTAAAAAGCTCCGTCGCCTTTGTTAATCTTAAAATTAATTTTCTTTTTTTTCAGAACTTTTTCTAAAACCGCCTCGGCTTTGTCCCAGATTTTGTCGCTTCCTATTTTTTTCTTTGGGCGAGTAGAAAGTTCAACTCTGTAAGGAAGATTAAATATTTTGTAAAATTTATCAATTAAATTTATTACATTGATTAGTTCTGCTTCAATTTGTTTTTCTGTGCAAAAAATATGTGCGTCGTCCTGAGTGAATTGGATAACTCTGAACAGACCGCCTAGAACTCCTGACAATTCCTGACGATGAACAACTCCTAACTCGCCGACTTTCAACGGGAAATCTTTGTAACTCTTTGGTTTATTTTTGTAAACCAACATTCCTCCTGGGCAATTCATCGGCTTAATTGCAAATTGCCTTTTGTCGTAGTCAGTTAGGAAAAGATTTTCTTTAAATTTTTCCCAATGTCCTGAAATTTTCCAAAGTTTTTCGTCTAAAATCTGAGGGGTGGAAATTTCCTGATATCCAGAATTTTTATGGGCTTCTCTCCATAATTTAATTAATTCGTTTCTGATTATCAGCCCGTTGTTGTGCCAGAAAACCATTCCTGGTGCGGTCTCGCTAAAACTAAACAAGTCCATTTGTTGCCCGATAATTCTGTGGTCGTTTTCTTTTAGTTTGGAAGTGTCTAATCTTAATTTTGAAATTTCTTTTAAAAGTTGCCGAGGATTGTAATTATTCTTAGTTTCATTTATTTTTATTTCCCTGCTTAATTCAGAAAGAGGATGTCCCTTAACTTTGAGTTCAAATTCTTTGTAATAACCGAACGGGGCTTTGACAACTAAGAAATTTTTTTCCAAACTTTTTTTAGCATTTTCTAAAACATTCACTGCAATTTCTGGCGAGGACAAATTACTTGAAAGATGAGCATAAGGATAGAGAACTATATTTTTCGCGTGGACTTGTTTTGCGATTTCTTTTATATTTTCAACAAGTTTATCAACGACAAGTTTAATGTCAGTGTCGGATTTTTCAACAGCAATCATGATTACTAAAGCATCTTTAATTTCTTTTTCTTTTTTTTCTTCATCAGATAGTTCTTTTATTTTTCTCAATGCTTTTTTCAGTGGTTTGAAATTTATATAATCGCAATGTAAAGATAGGAATTTCATACGAAAAGAAAGCAGAAGGAGTTTTTAAAATTATTGCGTTTGAGTTTAGAATTATTTTAAGAAAAAATTTCTTCTTCTGTTAATTCCGCGGTTTTTATTATTGTGGATAAAATTGCCCCATAGATAGCAGTTATTGTTTCTATAAATTTAAACATTTCTAAAATTTCTTTCCCTTGAATTTATTAATCTACCTAAGATGATTATATGCAAAATATAACTAATTGCCAATTCGATATAACTAATTAATTCTGATACACCATTTGGGATTTTTCCAAAATTTGTCGAATAGAAATTCGCTGTACTAAATCCTACATACCCCCAAGGATTCATTATTTTTTCTCCATTATTATTCAAAATAGATTGTCCTTCAATTCCTCCAACCATTGCAAAAAAGAAACCGAAAAGAACAATTATCGAGAAGGAGAATCCAATATAACTAATGATTATCGTAGGAGTAGTTTTACTTCTTTTAAGATGAGAATAATGTTGTGTTACTGACCCAATTAAAATTCCTAAAAATAATAGGATAATGGTGATTATTGCAATTTCAATATCTTTAATTTTTAGAGAGTGATAGATAATTGCATAGAGAATGAAAATTATGAAGTAAGCCCATCCGAGAATATCTGTTTTTTTAGAAGTATTTTCTAGATTATAAATTAATTGGGATACTATTATTCCTATCAGACCAATCATCCTCATTCTTTCAAAGGAAAAGATTATCGCTGAAAAAATTAATCCTCCGAAGTAAACCCAAATCCGAGGGTTTTTTAAATCTTCTTTAAATTCTTTTTTTGTTTGTTCCCATTTTGTTTGGTTTTTTATTATTCCCATCTCAAATCCTCAACTTTTTCCCTTTCATAAATTTCTTCGCGAATTTCATCATTTGTTTTTGGTTCATTCCTTTTGACATATCTATGTTTGCCCCGCCTTTTATCATCTCGTTGAGCATGTCATATTGTTTTAGCAAAGAACGAATGTCTGAATTATTTACTCCTGAGCCCTTTGCAATCCGCGAAATTCTTGAGCTCTGTTTTTTCAGGAGCTCGGGATTTTCTTTTTCTTCAGGAGTCATTGATTTAATTATGTGTTCCCATTTTGAAATTTTGCTTTGCTGGTTTTCCATCAAGTTGTCGGGAATTTTTGCATTGTTCATTCCTGGAATCATGCCTTTGATTTTTTCAAAACCGCCAAGAGAATTCATTGATTTCACTTGCTCAATAACATCTGTTAAACTCAATTTGCCCTGTTCTAATCTTTCCTGCATGGCTTGTTGCTCATCTTCATTTGTAACGGATTTTATTTTTTCAATTAATGTCTGCAAGTCGCCCATTCCCAAAAGCCGTGAGAGAAATGTCTGCGGATTAAATTCTTCTATGTCGTTTACTTTTTCGCCGGTTCCAATAAAATAAACTGGTGCTTCTGTTTCTGCACAGGCAGTCAAAGCCCCGCCACCTTTTGCTGTTGAATCCATTCGCGTAATTACAACCCCTGAAATATTCACTGCCTCTTTAAATTCCTGTGCCTGTTTTTTTGCTGCCTGTCCAATGTCTGCAGGCATGATTAAAACCGACGCTGTTGGTTTGATTTCCTTGCTCAAAGATTTTATTTCCTTGCTTAATTCCTTGTCTAAATTGTGTCTCCCTGCAGTGTCTATTAAAATCAAATTATAGTCCTTTAATTTTTTTTCATATTTTTTCCAGATTTTTATTGGGTCTTTTTCTTTTGAATCTATAAAATAATTTAACTTGTTTTTTTCTGCTAATTGTTTGAGTTGTTCGGGTGCTGCAGGACGATGCACATCCAAGCCGATTAAGGCAACTTTGTTCCCGCGTTTTGAAAAATAATTCCCTAGCTTAGATATTGTTGTTGTTTTTCCGCAACCATACAATCCGAGAAGCATAATTCTGTTTTGCTTTGGCTGAAGTTTTAATTGCTTGTGTTCTCCAAGGATTTTAACAAGTTCGTCGTGAAGGAGTTTAATTATGTGTTCTTTTTTTTCTATTCCTTTTATTTTTTCATCAAAGGCAGATTTTTTAATTTTGTCGCTCAATTTTTTTACTAAAACAACATTTACATCTGCTTCAATTAACGCCCTTTGCAAATCCCGAACAATTGAATCCACTAAATTCTTGTCAAGAAAAATAGCATTCGCTATCTTGTCTGTCGCTTTTCTTAAAACCTCGCCTAATCGTTCGAGCATACGAGGAAACCCCCTGATTTTCCCCTACTCAGCCATTGAAAAGTCGTCATTGATTTTGGATTTTTGTCGCTGTCCAATAACCTCGCTCCTTCCTTGAATCGCTGAAGCCGGGCATCTTTTCTTGCAATCCTGTTGATGCCACGCGAAGAACATTTATTTATCATAAGAGAACGAGTGAAGAAGAGATTATTAAAGTTTTGGTGTTAGAGATTTTAATAAGAAGATTTATAAATCTCTTTATTTTAAGTATTTTAGAATTAAAATCAATTTTAAAATGGAAATTTCAATAACAAAAATGTCTTCAAATGGGCAAGTAGTAATTCCTTCGGAAATTCGGGAGAACGGAATGATCAAGCCGCTCACGAAATTTCTTGTTTTTAACAAACAGGGAAACATTTTTTTAAAACAGATAAAAGAAGATTCCTTGATTAAAGATATGGAATTTGTTGAAAGAATTAGAGAAAGTGAGGAGCAGATAAAAAACGGAGAATTTGTTAGTGTTAATGTTAATCTTGAAGAAAACGAAATTGATAAAATTTTAATGAATTGAAATGGAAATTATTTTTTCTGACGAATTCAAAAAGGACTTTAGAAAGATTAAAGATAAAAAAACACGCCTGAAAATTTTAAAGCAAATTAAAAAAATTGCAGTTTATTCTGGCGTCGGGAAGCCATTAAAATATAATTTAAAAAATCACAGAAGTTTGAGGATTCATCCGTTTAGATTAATTTACAGGACTGAGAAAAATAAAATAATTATTAATTGTTTTGACCATCGGAAAAAAGTTTATTAGATTGGAAAGAGGGGTTTTATCCAATTAATGTTATAATATAATCCATTAAATTAATCCACAATCTGATTAAAGTTAATATTCCTACAATTAGAACAATTCTCCAAAACCAATTTGCATGTTTCCACATCAACTTAGTTTCTTGCCATTTAGCACTTGCTATCTCCTTTTCAAGCTGTTCTTTTTGTTTCTTTAGTTCTTTTGATGTCCTTTCCATATAAAATAAAACAAAATATATTTTAAAAAACTATCTGTTTAGATACAATAACTTTTTTTACAACCCCAACTTCTCAATAAATTTTTGTTTGTCAAAATCAAAACAACCTAAGCGGTTTTTTACGCCGAAGGTGATCCCCCAGGGATGGATTTTCCCTTCCTTTGCGGTTAAGCGATTTTTTATTGCAATTCTTCTAAAATCGCATAGACAAACAAAATTTATAATCCTAATTTTTCTATGAATTTTTGTTTGTCAAAAACTTCTATGTCGTCGTATTGTTGTCCTGTTCCCAAGTAAAGAATTGGTTTTTTTGTTACATAACCGACGCTGAGTGCTGTCCCGCCTTTTTCGTCAATGTCTGCTTTTGTCAGGACAATTCCGTCAATTCCGATTTCCCAGTTGAAACTTTTTACCTGTTCTATTACATCATTTCCAGTTATTGATTCGCCGACAAAAATTTTTGTATCTGGTTTGCAGACCCTGGAAATTTTTTCTATTTCTTTTAAAAGATTTTTTGAGGTGTGCATTCTTACTGCAGTGTCTATTAAAACGCAATCAACAGAATTTTTCTTTGCGTATTTGATTGCGTCAAACCCAACAGACGCAGGGTCAGAACCATACTCGTGCGAAATAATTTTCACCCCTATTTTCTCGCCGTGTTCTTTTATCTGCTCAATTGACGCAGCCCTGAATGTGTCGGCTGCAGCGAGGACACATGAAATTCCCCGGCGTTTTAAAGAGTCGGCAATTTTCGCAATCGTC
>DAOWFF010000062.1 GCA_030638105.1 archaeon
AAAAAATTAAAGATACAACTCAACAGAAAATCATCACCAAAAAGGTCTTTGATGAAAACCCCGAACAGGTGAAGAAGGTTTTTTCTGGTTTGCCTGTAGAACGCCAGAGAAAACTTGAGAAGTTGAAAATTAAACTCGGATTGAGTATTGAAATCTCTAAGGAACAAATTAATCAGTTAGATTCAGAAGAAAATTTTCAGTTGTCTGCCGACGGAAGCGAACAAAATAGGGAAGTGGCAGAATTGGTTGCTAAAAAAAATGAAGTTCTGAATTCTCGGGAAACAGAAGTAAATGAAATTAAAAATCCGGAAAAAATTGTAGAGGAAATTTCTGAGGTGAAAGTTAAAAATTCTGCAGCTTGTTTTGATAAAAAGATTGTGGTTAATGATTTTGTTAAACATTTTAGGTCGCGATTTGTGGAGATGCAGAAAATTTTGCAGGAACATTCTGAGTTGAATAATTTGATTTCAATAAATAAGATTTCTGGGAACCAGCAAGGGGTTTCTGTTATTGGGATTGTTTCTGATAAGAAAATTACTAAAAATAAAAATATTTTTCTTGAGATAGAGGACCTGACTGGGAAAATTCGGGTTTTGATAAACAAGAACAAGCCAGAACTTTATGAACGGGCAGGGGAAATCACTCTTGATGCAGTGATTGGATTTAAATGTTCAGGAAACAGGGAAATTCTTTTTGTTAATGAAATTGTTTTTCCAGATTCATTTTTGCACGAGAGGAAAAATTCTTTGTCTGAAGAATATGCTTTGTTTATTGGGGATTTGGATTTTGGAAGTAAATTATTTTTAGAAAAAAACTTTTTGAAATTCATTGATTATTTGAATGGAAAAATTCCCGACACACCTGAAGTTGCAAAAATAAAATATCTTTTTATTGTCGGGGATTTGATTACTGGTGTTGGGAATTATCCTGGTCAGGAAAAAGATTTAGGAATAATTGATATTGAGGAACAATTTTCTGAAATTGCAGGGTTGTTGGGAAAGATAAGGAAGGACATTCAGATAATAATTTCTCCGGGGAATCACGATGGGGTTCGTCTTATGGAGCCACAGCCAATGATTGATGAAAAATATGCGTGGCCACTTTACAATTTAAAGAATGTTACTTTGACTGGAAATCCAGCGAGAATTAATATTGGTTCTAAAAAGGACTTTTCTGGTTTTGATGTCTTGACTTATCATGGATTTTCTTTTCCGTTTTATGCAAATAACATTTCAAAATTAATGTTGAAAAGAGCGATGAACACCCCTGAAAAAATCATGAAATATCTTTTGAAAAATCGGCACCTTGCACCGACTCACGGGTCCACACAATATTTTCCCCTTGAAGACGACGCTCTGGCAATCAAAAAGACACCAGACATTTTTGTTTCAGCCCATACCCACAAAAGTGCAGTTTCTTATTACAATAATGTTTTAGTAATTTCAACTTCTTGTTGGGAAAGCATGACCCCTTATCAGGAAAAATTTGGAAATAAACCAGACCACTGCAAAGTTCCAATGTTTAATTTGAAAACAAGAGCAGTTAAGATACTGGATTTTGAATGATTGTTTTTGAAAGGACAAATAGATAAAAAGAAGAAGATTTAATTATTAAAATGAAAATAAATGATGAAGTTTATGGAATGGAAGAAATAAAAGAAGATATTTTAGTTGAGTTAATCAATTCCCCTTCTGTTCAGAGATTAAAAGGTGTTGCTCAATGGGGAATTCCTAGCGAGTATTATCACAAGAAAAATGGTTTTTCAAGGTATGAGCATTCTATTGGTGCCTTAATCTTGTTAAGGAGATTGGACGTTGATTTAACAGAACAAGTGGCAGGATTATTGCATGATGTTTCTCACACAGCGTTTTCCCATGTTGTTGATTGGCTTGTTGGAGACCCGACAAAAGAAGATTATCAAGATAACAATCATTTAGACATTATAGAAAATTCAGAGATTCCAAAAATTTTAGAGAGGCAGGGTTTTGATTATAAAGAAATTTCTGATTTAGAAAGATTTTCTCTTTTAGAAAAAGAATCTCCGAGTTTGTGTGTTGATAGAGTTGAATATTCCCTTAGAGAAATTTTACAAGACGGAAATTCTGGGTTGGTTAGCAAAATTATTCCAAATTTAATTAATTGGAATGGACAATTAGTTTTTAGAGATAAAGAAATTTCTGAGATATTTGCGAGAGAATATTCAAAAATGCAAAACGAACACTGGGCAGGAAATCAGGCAAGAGCAAGGTATTATATTCTTTCAAATATTTTAAAAAAAGCAATAGAAAACGAAATCATTTCTTTTGAAGATTTGAATAAAACAGATCGTTATGTTCTTGGTTTGTTAATTAAAAGTAAAGACAAATGTATTTTAGATAATTTGAATTTGTTAGAAAAAGGTTTTGAAATTGAAGAAGTTGAAGAGGGAATTGAATTAAAAAAGAAATTTAGATATATTGACCCAGAAATTTTAGTAGGAAATTCCATTAGGAATCTAAGTGAAGTTTCCCCCCACTACAAATCTTTTTTAGAAGAAGAAAAGAAAAATTCTAATAACTACCCCAAAATAAAAATTGCAAGTATTAAAAATGAAAACAAATGAATATTTTAAACAACTTGAAAAAGATGTGAGGAAAGTTTACGAGGTAGTGGAGGAGGCGAAGGGCAAAGGTCTGGATCCTGTTGATAAAGTTGAGATTCCACTGGCGAAAACAATGGCTGAAAAATGTGTTGAGTTGATTGCGACAATTTATCCGCAGATGTCTGGTTGTGGAATTGACAAGCGAATTCTGGAGTTGGAAAAAAAATGGGGGAAACTGAATCCAGCTGTTTGTTTGCAGATTGCTGAAGATGTTGCGAAGCAAAAGTTTTGCAAGTTCTCAAGTTTGATGGAAGCAATTGACGCTGGTTCAAGAATTGGTTTTGCATATATTACTTTGGGAGTTGTGTCTTCGCCTATTGAAGGTCTGACAGAAATAAAACTTGAGAAAACAAAACAAGGCAAAGATTATTTTTCACCATATTTTTCTGGTCCAGTGAGAAGTGCAGGAGGAACTGGTTCTGCTTTCTCATTGGTAATTATAGACCACTTGAGAGAAATTTTCGGATATGCAAAATACGATCCGACTGAAAGTGAAATCAAAAGAACAGTTACAGAACTGAATGATTATCATGACAGGATTACTAATTTGCAGTATATGCCGACAGAGGAAGAAATAATTTTTCTTGCGAAAAATGTTCCGATTCAGATTAATGGCGAGGCATCGGAAAAACTTGAAGTTTCTAACCATAAAAATTTAGAAAGAGTGGAGACGAATTTTATCAGGAGCGGGTTTTGTCTGACTCTTGGTGAGGGTCTTGCCCAAAAAGCACCAAAGATAAAAAGATATATTTCGTCTTTACGAGAGAAGGGTTTTAAATTAACTGCTTGGGATTTTTTAGAAGATTATATTAAACTGCATGAAAAACGAGACACAGGAAAGACAGATGATTCCCCGACTTACATCAAGGATTTGGTTGCAGGTCGGCCTGTGTTTGGGCATCCGAAACAGTCAGGGGGGTTGAGGTTTAGATATGGTCGTGGAAGGGTTTCTGGTTTTAGTGCGACGTCGGTTCATCCTGCAACAATGGCGATTACAGATAATTTTATCGCTACTGGCACTCAACTTAAAATAGAAAAACCAACAAAGGGCTGTGTTGTAACTGTTTGCGATTCTATTGATGGACCAATAGTTAAATTATTTAGTGGTAGTGTAAAAAAAATAAACACAAAACAAGAGGCAAAAAAACTTTACCCTGATGTTGAAGAAATAATTTATCTTGGTGATATACTTTTTCCGTTCAGTGATTTGTCAAACAGGAATGCTGACTTAATCAAACCAGGGTATGTTGAAGAATGGTGGAAACTCGAGTTAGATGAAAAAGACAAAGAGGTAGGAGGAGGCACACTTCGTGTGTACCCCGAAAACCCTAAAGGGCACGAGAAATCTTCTACAAAGATTTTTACTGGGGGCATTTCATTTGAAAAGGCAATAGAGATAAGTAAAAAATATGAAATTCCTCTGCACCCAAAATTTATTTTTTATTGGACAGAAATTTCTAAGGAGCAATTTTTAGGATTAATTAAATGGCTGAAATCCGCCAAGGTTGATGAGAAACTTATTTTTCCATACACAAAAACAGAACAAGAAAAATTTGAAATTGGAAAGCGGGCTTTGGAATTGTTGGGGGTTGAGCATGAAGTTACAATTGAGAATGTGGTTTTAACCGAGGAGAACACAAAGGCGTTGTTTGCTAATTTAGGAATTGATTTAAATATTTTAAACGAAAATTGTTTGCTTAAGGATGTTATTGATTTGGAGAGATTTGATTTGCCGAAGGCGACTTTAGAAATTGTGAATGTTGTTTCTGATTTTGAGATTAAGGATAAGGCAGGGGAATTCATTGGTACGCGGATGGGAAGACCTGAAAAAGCAAAGTTGAGAAAACTGACAGGCAGTCCTAATGTTTTGTTTCCAATTGGAAAAGAAGGCGGGCGACTGAGAAGTGTTCAGGCAGCGTGTGAGGCAGGGAAGGTGAGAAGTGTGTTTCCGATTTTTTATTGCGAGAAATGCGACAAGGAAACAATTTATCCCTCTTGTGAAATTTGCGGATCCAAGTGTAAAAAGAAATATTATTTTTATGAGACAAAGGAAAAATCATTTAGTAAAACTTTAGAAGGAAATGATAAAGAAGGACAACCATATTGTAATCAGGACTTAGATGTAAATTATTATTTTGAAAAGGCGAGGGAAAAACTTGGGCTTAAAAAAACAGAAGTTCCTGCTTTGATAAAAGGAGTTAAGGGTACGTCTTCAGGAGGGCATATGATGGAAAATCTTGCCAAGGGTATTTTGCGGGCGAAGTTTGATTTGCAGGTCAACAAGGACGGGACGATTCGGTTTGATGCAACTGAACTGCCGTTGGTTTGCTTTAAGCCAAAAGAAATTTTCGTGAGTGTTGATGAACTTAAAAAGTTGGGGTATGATAAAGATGTGTTTGGAAAAGAACTTGTTAATGAAGAGCAGGTATTGGAATTAATGCCTCATGATATTATTCTTCCGAGTTCTTTAGAGTCGCCTGACGAAAAAGCCGATGATATTTTTATTAGGATTTCTAAATTTGTTGACGCTGAACTTGAAAAATTTTATGGATTGAGAGCTTTTTATAATATTAAGAAGAGGGATGGTTTAATTGGGAATCTCGGAGTTTGCATGGCCCCGCATAATTGTGCAGGAGTTGTTTGCAGGTTTATTGGGTTTTCAAATACTTTGGGCTTGCTTGCAAGTCCTTATATGCACGCTGCTATTAGGCGTGATTGTGACGGGGATGAACTTGCAGTTATGCTCTTGGGAGATGTGTTGCTGAATTTTTCAAGAGAGTTTTTGCCAAGTCATCGAGGAGGAACTCAGGATGCTCCGCTGGTTTTAAACGCGAAGATTGACGCTGGGGAAGTTGATGACCAGATTTTGGATTTTGAATTTGTGAATGAATATCCTCTTGAACTTTATCGGCTTGCTGAAAAGGGAAAACATTCGTCAGAAATCAAAATTAATAATGTGAAAGAGATTTTGAAAAGAGGCGAGAACCCTTTTGTGAATGTTGGGTATACTCATGATACTTCTAATTTTAACGAAGGTGTTGGATGTTCTAACTACAAGCTTCTTGAAACAATGCAGGATAAGGTCAGGCACCAGATGGAACTTGTTGAGAAAATTCGGGCGGTTGACACTTCTGACACAGCGAGGCTGATTATCGAAAGGCATTTTCTCAGGGATATGAAAGGTAATCTCAGGAAATTTTCTATGCAGGGATTTAGGTGTGTTGTGTGCAACGAGATTATGAGAAGACCGCCGTTAAAAGGGATGTGTTCTAAATGCGGGGGCAAAATAATTTTCACAATTCATGAAGGCGGAATAAAGAAATATCTTGAACCAGCCATAGATCTTGCTCAGAAGTATAATCTTTCACCTTATATAAAACAGAATTTGGAATTAACAAAAAGATACATTGATAGTATTTTTGGGCGAGAACTTGAAAAACAGGAAAAGTTGGGGGGTTGGATTTAGAGGAAAAATGGAAAAAGAAAAAA
>DAOWFF010000009.1 GCA_030638105.1 archaeon
ATAAAACAGAATTTGGAATTAACAAAAAGATACATTGATAGTATTTTTGGGCGAGAACTTGAAAAACAGGAAAAGTTGGGGGGTTGGATTTAGAGGAAAAATGGAAAAAGAAAAAATGAATAAAAATCTTGGAGAAGATGATAAGAAATTTCTGCACAAAATTCAACAGCAAAAAATGAGAAAATTGTGGGATAATCAAGAAGATGAGGTATGGGATAATGTTTAATTTTCGAAATAATTTTTATATACTTGCTAAACCAATTAAAAATCCTGATAGGACTAATCCAGAAATGATTAAAGAGAGTATTACTTCAAATAATGCTTCTTTTTTGTATATGTTAAGATGGATTATTGCTAATATTAATAATGGAGGAGACAAGATTAAATAAAACCAAATTAATAAATTGGATATTGCTTCATTGTTCAGAAAAAAGGCATCATATAACCAAAGCACAACAATTGTCCAAAAGAGTGTTCTCAACCCATACCACACAAAGCCCTTCTTCATTTTAGATATTCTTTCTCTCTCTTTTTTATCTCTTTCTTTTATTTCCCCCCAAAATGTTTTTTTCTTTGGCATATCTTTTCTAACAATATGTAATTTAAAAACTTTACTAAAATTATAAATGGATAAAAGATTGCTGGTTAATAATTTAAAAACATAAGGTTTAAAATTAATGAATTCCAAGGTATTTTATGAAAATTAAATTAAAAGATAAAGTGGAAGAAGTTATTAAAGACATATTAAATCAACCAAAAAGCATTTTTTTGTTTGCGTAATAATTCATTAAAAGGTGATTGGATTGAAAAAAATTATTCTAAAGTTAAAAGTAGAAAAAAGATGATTGTTAAAAAAGTTTTGCTGTTAAAAATTTATGTTCAAAATAAATACCAAATAATTGTGGGAATTAACAGACAGCCCATCATTTGAGTTCGTCTGACTTTTAGGCGGATGCAGTAAATTCCTGTGAATGTTGAAGCAGTTAAAATTGCCAAGCCGAGAAAACCAGAAAAAAGAAAAATTATTATTGAGAGAAAAATTAAAGTGATTGTTGAAATGGTAGTGTAATTTATTTTTGTGATTTTTCGCGAGAACAATTTTGCTAAAAACATTGCGGTAAAAAAAGAAATTATGCCTGAAATAAAAACCACAGCGAGAATTAAAATTAAAATTTGCCAAGATATTGTTCCTACGATTTCCTGAATCGCGATTGCTGCACCTGTTCTTGTTTTTGAAATTACATAGAGTGAAATAAAAGAAAAACCCATGACAAGAGTATTTGTTGCCCCGAGCAAAACAAGAAAGCCCTTTTTATTTGTTTGAGAAATTAGGTTCCCGATTATTGCTGCCTGTCCGCTTCCTAAACCAGGTAGAAAACTGCAAAGTGGCGAGGCAATTAAAGAGCCGAGAAAAGCACCAGCAATTGGTTTTTGAATATCTGTCTTGGGGTTTGTGATTTTTTGTTTTGGAATTTTAATTTTATTTTTAATGCTCATGAGCAACATTGAACTTCCGAAAAGTCCAGTGAGCATCGGCAAGAGTGGTTGATTAACAAAAGGTAAATTTAAAACGCACAGCCCTAGAAAGCCAGAGATTAAAAAAATAAACAAGGCAGGGAGTTTCTTTTTTTCTAAACCGACGAGGAAAATTGAAACTACAATCAAAGTTGTTGCCATGATATAAGGAGTTTTTAAGACGCTGTAAGTTTTTTCAGCGAGGAGCATAAATGGAAACGCAGTGATTACTAATGTGAAAATTGCAGCCAGACCGCCGTAGCAAGTCAGAATTACTGCTTGATAGCCGTGTCCTTGTTTTAATAATTCATGCCCCGGCAAAACAGAAAGTTCTGTGTCTGTATCTGGACAACCCAAAAACACCGACGGAATAAAGTCAATAAAAGTGTGGGCAATCGCCATAGCTGTAATAAAAACCACGAGGTGAATTGGATTTATTGAAGAGAGAACTGAAACAGAAAGCGTGATTAGAAAAATGCAGATGAGATTTATATGGATGCCTGGAATAAGACCAGTGATTGTCCCAGCGACGACGCCGAGAAAAAGAAAGAGAATTATTTGGAGGAGCATGTTACTTCTTTTTCCAAAAAAATCCTGCCTTTGCGTTTAGTTTTTCAATTTTTCCTTCTTCATTTAAATCCCTTAAAAGACGATAAAGAAGATGCCAGTTGATTACTTTTTTTGTTTTTTGTTCAAGCTCTTTTAGAATTTCGTTGGTGCTTTTTATTCTATTTGTTTCTAAGATATCTAAGACACTTTTTTCATATTTACTCATACAAACCTTTGATATAAACATTTTAATAGCATAGATACAAATGTTTGTATATTTGGCTTATTTAATGAGAAATATTTTATCAA
>DAOWFF010000035.1 GCA_030638105.1 archaeon
ATATGAAACCGAATGGAATGCTGAAGGGAGGATAGGGGAGCAAAAGGAAAAGTCAGCAATTAAAAAAGGCAAGTTGTCAAAAGGACGAGGGGCGAGATTTGAATTAAAGGTCAGAAAAAATTTAGAAGAAAAAGGAAGGATTATTGACAAGTGGAGCAATAATGTTGATTTAGAAGAAGGAAAATTAATCAAGGCGAAAAGAAAATACAATCCTTTTAAAAAAATGCTGGTTGTCGGAACAGGCTTCCCTGACTTTGTTTCTATCAAACATGTTCACGGAGAAATGTATAGTGTTGTCGGAGTTGAAGTTAAAATGAACGGAATTCTTTCAAAAATAGAAAAAGAAAAATGTGCGTGGTATTTAGAGAATAAAATATTTTCTCAGATTTGGATTGCAAAAAAAGGGGCACTCAAGAGTGTGCCCTCCTCTACAAAGAAAAAAGATCTGAGCGAGGAGGGCAAAAAGCGAGGCAAAATTGAGTATGTTGATTTTAAAGAAAAGTATGGGAAAAAGATGATTTTAAGATAAAATGAAAATATATTTGACAATTTGTAATAAGGAAAAAAGATATGATAAGAGGTTACTGGAAGCTGTAAAAAGATATAGCTATCCAAGAATTAATAAGATTTATGCTATGGCAAAAAAAGACGAAGTTGAATTTAGAATTTTCTCTGGAAAATTTGGATTGCTAAAGCCGAAAGATAAAATTCCTTGGTATGATCAAAAATTGAATATAAAATATACTTCTAAATTAAAAAAATTAGTTGAAGGACAATTAAAGAAAGAAAACATTAGAGAGATTATATTTTTTATCAAGAGGAGTACATGCTGGAAACCTTATATTAGTGTAATTGAAAAAGTATCCCGAAATTTAAAGATTAAACTTGAAAAAAGATTTATATAATCACAACAAAACTTAAAATCATTAATTTCCTTAATTTTTTATGAAAAAGTTTTTGTTAATCTTCCTACTCATATTTTTAATCTCGCAAATTTCTGCAATTTGTTCTGACACGCAGATTGATATTAATTCTGCTTCAATTGAAGAACTTGATAAAATAGTTTGGGTTGGACCAGCAACAGCAGAAAAAATCATCAATGCAAGACCTTTTAGCTCTGTTGACGATTTAGTAAGAGTAAGTAGAATTACAGAAGATAGAGTTGTTGAAATTAAAAATCAAGGGTTGGCGTGTGTTTCAGAAGAAACAGAAATTAAAGAGAAAGAGGAGGAAAAAGAAGAGCCAGTTGAAAATTTAAAAAAAGAAATTGAAAATGATTTTGAAAATTTGGAAATTGTTGAACAAAAAACCAAGACGAAAAATATTGTTTCTGAAGTTATAAAATTAAATCCGCAAACTATAAAAGGGGAAAATGACAAAGAAACTTCAGACAAAAGCAATTACGCTCTCTACGGATTTGTAACTTTCTGCATTTTCCTGGGGCTGTTGTTTATATTAAAGAAAAACAAGACAAATACAAATGAGTTTGAATAATAACGAGAGAAAAAAAGTAAATGCAATGATGATTCTTGAGGTAATTGGAAAACCGCCAGAACATTTGACAGAAACCCTGAATAAATTAGTTGAACAAATTGGAGAGGAAAAAGGAGTTGTTGTAAAAAACACAAAAATAAACACCCCAGTTTTAATGAAGACAAAGCAGGATTCTTCTAAAAAAACTCCAGCAGAACAGCAAGAATTTTACACAAGTTTCGCAGAAGTTGAAGTTGAAGTTGAAGAAATTTCGCACTTCGCAATGCTGATGTTCAAATATATGCCTGCACATGTTGAGATTATTTCCCCAGAAACAATTTCAATGTCAAACAATTCTTTGAATGAGGTCTTCAACGAATTAACAAGACGGCTCCACGGCTACGATGAAATCGCAAGAGTAATTCAAATGGAAAAAAGCATTTTAGAAAAAAAGTTGAGAGAAATATTAGGCGAGGAAAAGAAAGAAATTTAGAAATAATTATGCTTTATCTAAAACTTTTTGAAGATTAATTAAAAATTCTCTTGTATCCACAAAATAATTCGGATAGGCTTTTTCTAGGTCGCTGGTTGTATCTGCACCAACAAGAACAACATCATATTCTTTTTTCCCTTGATTTCTTTTTTCAGCTTTCTCATAATCTGATATTGCTTCTTCTTCTTGATTTTTGGTATATCCACTAAGATTAAGTCTACCTCTAACAATATCCAATTCTAATAAAAAAAATTGCAAATCGGGTTTTTCTTTAGCTACTCGTTTGAACACTTTAACAGCTTGCTCCCATCCTTCCATGATTTTGATAACTTCCAATTCTTTTTCCTTTTTTTTAATTTGGGAATATAATTCTTTTTTATTTAGGGGTGTATTTGGCACAAGAGGGGTCTTTTCAATTATAGCAAACGCTGAACTCACCAACCTAAAAAAATCCATCCATTCTTTTTGGCCTTCATTAGATTTAATTGCTTGTCTTGTAAAAAAATCTACTGTTTCAATAGCTGTAGCCCATAAGTGTTGCAATTTAGATCTTATTTGGATTTCTATTAGCAATCCGTTGTAGTCCTTTTTCCCTCTCTTATTGCTTTTGTATCTATATATTAAGTGAATACTTCTATAACCATCTTCTTTTGGATAAGAGATATAGTCTTTTTCATTTATTTTTTTATGTTTTAAATCCCCTTGGGTATAACCTTCTTTGTAAAGCTTCCTAGCTAATGCAACATTTGACATAACAGCTCTGCAACCAGCAACATCCTGCATCTGAGATAACTTCATTGTGGGTTTATTGCCATAATATCTTCGTTGTAATTTTTTAAGAATTGAAGGAAGTCTTTTCAATCTCTGAACTGATAAGGTTTTAGTATCAAATTTTTCGGATTTTCTCTTCAATGTTTTTTTAAAGATATGCATTGGATACCGGTGAATAGCTCTCCAATTATCTAAAATTTCAAGTGCTTTTTCTTTTTCTTCAACAGGACTCTTTTCATTAATCAAAATGCTTCCAGCAGAATCTATTTTTGATTTATTAAATCCTTTTGATTTTGTCCAAACCATAATATTGGGCAGGTTTTATACTATTTAAATCTTTGTTTTGGGCGGTTACTTTTAAAGTAAAATAGGTAGTTTTTAGTAGAAAATATGTTTTTGGGCAGTTACACTTTCATTCTGGAAATAGTTTTGGGCGGTTACTTTCTTATTTTTCTGTACCCCATTTTCTTTTCAATTTTAGAAAAATATCTCGCAGAAATTTAGAGTAACCTCACTTCCCAACCTTCAACAAACTTGATTCTTTTTTCACACCCTTATATCTTTGCTTAAAAAACCAAACCAAAAATCCAATTATTCCAATAATAATTATCCATCCAATTATTTTTCCTGTCGAACTTTTTTTAATTTCTTCGCAATTTCCTAAACAACAAACACCATCTTGTGCATTTATTTCCTCTTTATCGCATTCTTCATTATCTTCGCAAATTTCCCCTCCAAGTTCTGCACAGGTATCTGAAGTTACTGGTTCTTCTTCATCTTCAGGAATATAGCCCCGAATAAAATTCAAAAAAACAGACGAGTAAGAATAAAAATTCTCATTTTCCTTGGCAGTTATTTGCCCCTGAATTTTTTTCTCATCCCAATCAGAAGCCAAACTAAACTCAATTTTAATACTTGAATTTTTTTCTAATGTTTCAATTTCATTTATTGAAAGAGAAAGATACTCGCTCAAAGAGTCAGAAACAGAAAGGGAAATATTTTCTAGTGTTTGTTCTCCAGTATTCCGAAGATAAATTATTCTTGTGCTACTGGAATTTGTCGCCATAGAAATATTTAAATTAGACGGCTCAAACCGAAAACTTTTAAGTTCTTCTCCTGATTTATTTTCAACAAAAACATAAATCGGAATTTCGTATTTCAAATTTTCAGTGCTCAATTCAATTATTTTTAAAGCTGACTGGGTTATGTTTCCCAATTCAAAATTTATTTTTTTTATTTCTCCTGATTTTAAATCAACTAAATTTTCTCCGTCGCTCCCAAATAACGAATTCAAAAATTCCGAATCTTCAGAACTTGTCTTTGATTGGATACTTATTTTGTAATCCTGTAAATTTTGCACTTCTATAAAAAAATCATTTTCTGTAAAAACAAAACCAGGACTAATTGAAAAATCCGCCTGCTCTGAAATTATTGAAAAATCCCCGCGGATTTCCTGCTCGCTGATTTTACCTCCATCCATATGCCTCGCATTTTTTATAACAATTGAATAATTATTTTTCGCTTTGTCTAAAAGCTGGGCATAAATATAAAACTCGTCTTCTATTTCCTGAACATCAAAAATCATCGGAGTCCTTACATGTTCCCTATAAAAGAAAATATTTTCCTCAAGAATTAAATCCAGAA
>DAOWFF010000039.1 GCA_030638105.1 archaeon
GCTCCTTGAAAAGCTGTTATTAATTATTTAGAAGATTCCCCGTCCAAGAAGCTCGCCAAAACCCGACTATCAGGACTCAACAAAAAAACATGGTCTTGTTTAAATCTCAGTCCTCTGTAAACTTTTTGCCAGAGTTCTCTTCTTGCTTTATCTTTGTAAAAATCCCAGTAATTCTGCGGATTTGTTTTTGCCAAGATTTTCCAAAAAGCGTCCTGAACATTTGGATTTGGATATTTTGTAAAAATAATGCTGTTGCATTGTTCCCCTGGAAAATCAATTCCCCTTGCACATCTCGTGGAAAAAAGAACATCTACTTCTCCTTTTTTAAATTGTTCAACTAATTTCCCGGTTTTGTCTGTCTCCTGAATTTGTCTTATTTTTTCACGGCTGATTAAATTTTTAATATCAAATTCTTTAAGTTCTTCTTCAGAAGGCAAATCAACAAAAGCATTTACATGAATTAATGCTGGTTTTTTTGCGACCTCAATGCACTTGCTCAGCGACTTTAAATAATCTTTCCGAGTAAATTTTCCAGAAGAAAAATTTGAATATTTGCAGTCAATTTCTAAACCAGTTTTTTGAACTTCTATCTGTCCCTGATGCTGTGTTTCTGCTTCAATGATTTTAAAATCTTTAAGCCCAAAAACATTTTTTAAAATGCTCTCGGTGTGCAAGGTCCCAGACATCAGAACAATTGTTTTATTTTTGTCAATCATTTCTCTAAATTTTTTCGCGAGGTTTGTCGTTACAATACTGGCTACAAGGCCGTTGTCTTTTTTATGAAATGTTAAATAACTCTCATCAAAAAAATCCTCAAACATCCTCGCTGTTTCCTCCACACTAAAAAGATAACTCTCATCATCAATCGCATCAAGAAACTCTGAGGAGCCCAAAAAAGTTTTTAGCAAATCGTAAATTCCTGTTTGCCTTAATGGAATTATGTCGTGCGATAAAATTGAATCGTTAATCCTTTGGTTTAGTTTTATTTGTTTTAAAATCTCCCAAAGATTTTTTAATATTTTTTTAATTTCTATGTCTGAAGTAACAACTTTATTCAGGGAATTTTGAAGTCGGTCTAAATTTATATTTCTCTGATTTGAAAAACTGTCCAAAAACTCGTCGCATTCATCTATTATTTCAACTTCTGTTTGCGGTTTTCTGTTCAAAGATGACTCAAGTTTGTATTTCAAGGAATTAAAAACAATCACATCAGCGTCAATAAACGAATTAAATTGCTCGTAAAATTTGCATCCAGGTTTTCTTTGGTAAAAAGCAAATTGGGTATTCTCTAATCCCATGTAAGTTCTTTTTTGAACATTGTCAAATTTAAGTTCATATATTTCTGGAATTACCGGACTCCAATATGGGCAGACAGGAGCAATAGATATTCTTTTGACATCATTTATCGTGGAGAAATTTCTTAAATTAACTTTTTTGTTTTGTCTCAAATATTGTTTTATTTTTCTTGAATTTTTTTCTTTTATTTCAATTTTGCAGGGAATATTATAATTGTCGGCAGAAATATCTTTTTGAATAATTGAATTTATTTCTTCTCTTTTTCCTGAAAAAATATCGTGAAGTTTTGAATCAACTTCTTTTTTTATTTTAGGTATAAAATTTTTATTGTCTTCCAGAAATTTGCACTTGTGATTATTTCTTCCAGTTATGACGCTGATTTTTAATTTTTCTTTGTTATTTTTTAAAAGATATTTATTTTCTTCGTAGTCGATTTTATATTGGTTCTGCAAAGTTTTTCCAGGCACTACAACAGATGCCTTTCCCAACTCTCTTGCTATGTTCAGGGCAATTGCTGACTTACCAGTTCCGCAAATTCCGTGAATAAAAATAACTTTGTGTCCTTGTTTGGTTGCTTCCAAGACCTCATTTACAATATCTTTCTGGGATTTACCATTAGAAAAAGTTAATGGCTCTAAGAATTTATTGTCTTGATAAAGATTCCACATTTTAAGATAGAAAAAAGAAAAGGGAGAGAGTTATAAAAGTTGTGGGATTAAGGATTAACTACAAAACCATTTCCAATATTAACTTTTTTACTTGATTAAATTCTTTCAACCATTTTGCATATTTCTCTTTCTTAAAAGAAGGTTTACCAAAAAGATTTGGTGTTA
>DAOWFF010000059.1 GCA_030638105.1 archaeon
AATTTAACTATTTTTTTATTCCCTCCAGAATCCCTAGTTATCGCTATTTTTTTGTTAGATATTTTTCTTTCTAAAATTTTAAATTGCCTTGAAACAGAATATCTGTCAGGAGTAATTCTTCCAGAAACAATTCCTTCTCCAAGACCCCACACCGCCTCAACCAGAATATTATCATTTTTGTTTGAAGGTTCTTTAGAAAAAATAACCCCTGATTTATCAGAGTCAACCATTTTCTGGACGACAACTGCCAAATATGATTGCTCATGTTTAAATCCTTTTTTGTTACGATAATATGTCGCTCTTGAAGTAAACAAAGACGCAAAGCATTTTTTTATATGCTCCAATAATTTTTTATTTCCTTTAATATTCACAAAAGAATCCTGTTGCCCGGCAAAACTCGCGTCGGCAAGGTCCTCAGTAGTCGCACTGCTTCTGACCGCAACAAAAACTGCTTCTGGAAATTTATTAAGAATGCTCGACGCTGTTTCTTTTTTAAAATCTGTCTTGTCAATATCCAAGTTCTCATACGCCTCAAGAATTTCTTCCTCCATATCTTTTTCAAATTCTGACTCAAGAATTAAATCCCTAATTTGTTTTGTAGTTTCATTTAATTGTTTAGTATCTTCGTAATTTATTTTTTCAAGAAGTTCTTTTATTTTTTCTTTTATCCCTGCTTTTTCTATAAAATATTTATATGCCTGAGCTGTCACAACAAAACCAAGAGGAACAGGAATCTGATGATTGTAAATTTCCGCGAGGTTCGCTCCCTTGCCACCAGCAACAATTCCAGAGTCCTTATTTAACTCAGAAAACCATTTGATAAATTCTAACTTCTCCTCTTTTTTCTTGTCCATGTTAAATTGTAAATCCTGAACTTAATAAATGTTTTGGGATTACTGGCTTATAGCATCAACAGGGCAAACTTCAATCGCTTCTTTGATACATTTAGAATCTTCGTTGGACTTTACTTTTGCTTTTCCGTCGTCGCCCATCTCAAAAAGTTCAACACAAGCCGCAACACACGCCCCGCATCCAATACACCTTTCTTTGTCTACTTTTACCATGTTTAGATATATTCTTTTTAGTTTAATAATCTTTTTATATCTTAAAGGGTAAATTTTATTATGACAAATTATGAAATTGGAACTCGGCTTAAAGGACATTTGCAGGATTATCTTAAAGCACTAACTTGTGAGATATGTAAGGAGTTTCAAATTGGAAATTTAGATAAGAGAATGGTCCCACCTCACTTAACTTTCTTAAGACCTTTTTCAACTAATAATGAAGAAGAATTAATTAGGATTTTTGAAGAAACTCTTTCACAATATAAAGAACCGATAAATTACACTTTCAAAGGGTTTGGAACTTTTGAAAATAAAGAGAAAGTTGTTTATGGAGAGATAAAATCAAATCCTCAAATAGAAAATATGATTGGAAATTTAGAAAGATCTTTAGAAAAAAATATTTGTTTTATTAATCCGCAAATAAGATTACCTAGAGAAAAGAATAAAACAAATTTGCATTGTTCAATAATTTCAAAAGGAGCAAATGAAGATTTTTTAGAAATTGAAGATTTTTTGAAAAAACAGAATTTTCAAGAAGAAACACATCCTTTGTTGAGGGTTTATTTGCTTAGGGA
This sequence comes from archaeon, assembly GCA_030638105.1. Lineage (GTDB taxonomy): Archaea > Nanobdellota > Nanobdellia > Pacearchaeales > GW2011-AR1 > DAOWFF01. The sequence goes on from DAOWFF010000059.1 coordinate 1,640, forward strand.
GAACTTAATTTTAAGAGAATTTGATTTTTATTTGAATAAAAGTTTGGGAAAGTGGGACGCTCTAAATCCCTGGATATTTAAGGAAACAAAAAAGCGTTTAAAGAAAAAACAGGGTTTGAAATAAACGGAGACGGATTTTTATTGCCTGTCCCAAAAGAGTTTCCATTAAGTTTATAAATTTAATTTCTTTAGTTCTATTATGTTATGGATATTAATCGCAGTAATTTTGTTGGTCGCAATCATATTTTTTATTTATTTCAACAGATTTGCGGTTTTAGGAAACAGAATAGATAATTCTTTAAGCCAGATTAATGTTCAGCTGAAAAGACGGGCTGACTTAATTCCGAATTTAATTGAAACGGTTAAGGGCTTTGCCAAGCACGAGAAAGCAGCGATTAAGTCGGTTACTGAAGCACGAAAAGCACTTGTCGGTGCAAAAGGTGTTGAAGAAAAAATCAAAGCAGACAAAGGTCTGGAGTCGGCGTTGAAAACAATTTTCGCAATTGCCGAGGGCTACCCTGACCTAAAAGCAAACACAAACTTCCTTGAACTGCAAAGAGAACTTGCATCTACCGAAGACAAAGTCGCCTACTCACGGCAGTTCTACAACGACAGCATTTTAACTTACAACAATTTATGCAAGACATTTCCAGGAGCATTTTTCGCAAAACTTTATGGGAAGAAAGAAAGAGAATATTTGCAGATAACAGAAGCAGAAAAAAAGAAAGTTGATGTTAAGTTTTGAATATAAGATGGAAAAAATAAAAAAGAGGAAATACAAAAAGAATGGGAGGAGATTTGTTAAACAGAAAAAATCTCTTAGTTGGAAGAAATTTTCTTTTTGGTTTGTAGCATATTTTATTTTCATTACTTTGCTTACACTTCTATTTGAAAAAACACAAATTTATCAAAATAAAATTGGATTTTACATTATAATTGGTTATCTTCTTGTATTATTATCAAGAGTACTTTACTCTGCAACAAAAAGAAAAAGTTTGAGATTAAATGGAATAATTATCTGGGGTTTAATTTACACTATTGTATTTGGAGTTTTAAATTATTTTTTTACTTTACTTCCTAAAATTCAAATAAATTCTTTATTAGATAAATATATTTTAATACTAATTTTTTCTGCAATTTTTACATTTATAATTATGTTTCTTAGGCGAATGCATATTGGGAAAAGAAAAAAGAGGAAATTTAAAGCCTCCTCACAAATATTTACTGGAATTATTTTACTTATTTTTGGGATTTTATTTTTTAGATTTTCACATATAATTTTTCTTCAGTGGTTTAATTGGTCAGAAGGAATGGCTTGGAGTTGGTTAGTTGGATTGGGATTTTTTATTGCGGGATTTTTAACTCTTATTGCTTGGTGGAGAAACAATGTACTAAGTAGAGGAAAACATTTTGGATTTGCTGTTGGGAAAAAACATAAGATTTAATCTCAAAAACCCCTAACCACTACATTTATATACCTTCATAAACATCTATATTCCATATGGAACAAAAATGTAGCATATTAAATGTGTTAAAAATATTTTTTGAAGAACCTCTTGATTTACATTTTATTAGAGAAATTAGCAAAAAAATTAAATTGGCTCCGACTTCTGTAAGAAATAATATCAAAGAACTATTGAAAAATGATTTGATAATCAAAAAAGAATCTAAACCTTTTGATGGATATGTTGCAAACCGAGAAAACTCTGGATTTATTTTTTATAAAAAAATTTATAATCTTTAT
>DAOWFF010000027.1 GCA_030638105.1 archaeon
ATAGCGTCGGTAACTCATGGTTTTGTCGGGGCTGATTTAGAGGCCTTAGCCAAGGAAGCCGCAATGAATGTTTTGAGAAAATTTCTTCCGAAAATGAAATTAGACGGCGAAGAACAAATCCCTCACGAAATTTTAGAAAAATTAATTGTCAGACAATCGGATTTCCTAGATGCATTAAAAATCGTCAGACCATCGGCAATGAGAGAGGTCTTAGTTGAAACACCGAATGTAAAATGGGATTCTATCGGCGGTCTGAACAAAGTTAAACAGGAATTAAAAGAAGCAGTTGAATGGCCAATGAAATATCCAGAAAGTTTTGACAGAATGGGAATTCGCCCATCAAGAGGAATTTTACTTTACGGACCCCCCGGCACTGGTAAAACACTTTTGGCAAAAGCCGTTGCAAAAGAATCCGAAGCAAATTTTATTCAGGTTAAAGGCCCCTCGCTGTTAAGCATGTGGGTTGGAAAATCAGAAGAGGGAATGAGAAAAATTTTTGAGCGGGCAAGACAGGTTGCTCCATGTATTATATTTTTTGATGAGATTGATTCTCTGGCAGGAAAAAGAGGAATGGAAACAGGAACAAAAGTTACTGAAAGGGTCTTAAATCAGATGCTCGCAGAAATGGACGGGCTTGAAGATATGCACGACATATTAGTTGTTGCAGCAACAAACAGACCCGACATGCTCGACACAGCGTTACTGAGACCAGGCAGGTTTGACAAAATTTTACTCGTGAATGCTCCAGAAGAAAAAGCCAGAGAAATGATTTTAGACATTCACACAAAAAAAATGCCTATAACTAAAGATGTAAACATAAAAGAACTCGCAAAAAAAACCGCAGGATATACTGGAGCAGATTTAGAAGCGTTTGTCCGTGAAGCAGCGATGCTGTCTTTAAGAGAATCAATAGATTCCAAAGAAGTAAAAAAGAAACATTTTGAAGAGGCATTAAAAAAAGTCAAACCCAGCGTGAATAAATCAAGCATTGAAATTTACAAAAAAATAGAAGATAATTATTTAAAATCTGCAAAAGCTGCTGTTCCAATAGCTGGGAGTAGCTACTTAGGATAAAATGAATTTTTTTAATGACGACCCATTTGAAGATATTGTAAAAGAATTTTTCAGTCCAAGACAGAGAGAAAATTCAGGAGAAATTATTAAAGGCGAGGAAGAAGAAAGAACAATTGATTTTATTGAAACAAAAAACAATGTCTTTTTGGTCTTTGAAATTCCCGGCTATTCAAAAGAAGACATAACTTTAAATGTAAAAAAAACCGAAGCAGAAATAATTGTTAAAAAAAATAATCTTGAAAATATTCAGAGTTATCTTTCACAAAAATTAATGCACGGAGTTTATTTTAAAAAACATCTTCCGAATTTTATAAATCATAAAAAGTTTAATTGGACTTTTAATAACGGGGTTTTAGAAATCGCTTTTGAAAAAAAATGACAGACAAAAAAATAGAACTTGAAATTGCAGAATCAATACAGGAAGATATAGACAAAGGTATCGCGAGAATTTCTTCGCAGGTAATGAAAACCGTCGGATTAATCCCAGGGGATTTGATTGAAATCAGGGGAAAATCTTCAGGAATTATCAAAGTAATGAGATCATCAAACCAAAATGATTCAGACAAAATAATTCGGCTTGACGGAACTGCCCGTTCTTGCATCAATTCTTCAATCGGGGAAAAAATACAGGTCTCAAAAACAACAGCTCAACAGGCAAAATCCATAACTCTGTCGCCGTTACAGGAAGGAATAAGATTCAGCGACAACCCGACAGAATATTTTCACCTGAAACTTTTGGACAAGGCACTAACCTTAAACCAAGTTATTATCATGGATGTTTTTGGAACAAGATTAAATTATGTCGCCTCTAAAATAAATCCAAAAGGAAATATTATCGTCACTCCGTCCACAAAAATAATTATTTCCGACGAAGTTTATTCAGGGGATTTGCGTTCAACAGGAATTTCTTACGAAGATATTGGTGGCTTGGAAAACGAAATTGAATCAATCAGAGAAATGGTGGAACTCCCGATGAAACATCCAGAGGTCTTTCAAAAACTCGGAGTCGGGGCACCCAAAGGCGTGCTGTTAACCGGACCGCCCGGCACTGGTAAAACACTTTTGGCAAAAGCCGTGGCTACTGAAACCGACTCAACATTTTATTCAATTGCAGGTCCAGAAATTATGTCAAAATATTATGGAGAATCAGAAAAACATATTCGCGAGATCTTTGAAAAAGCAGAAAAAAATGCTCCCTCAATAATTTTTATTGACGAGATAGATAGTATTGCTCCGAAAAGAGGCGAGGGTACAGACCAGACAGAAAGAAGAATTGTCGCCCAGTTACTGACGCTGATGGACGGACTTAAATCGCGTGGGCAATTAGTTGTAATGGCTGCGACAAACAGACCAGATGATATTGATGGGGCATTAAGAAGACCAGGAAGATTTGACAGGGAATTAAAAATTAATCCGCCAGGAGAAAAAGGAAGGAAAAAAATTTTAAGAATTCATACAAGAGGAATGCCCCTTGACAAAGATGTTGATTTTGAAACAATAGCGAGGAGAACAATGGGTTATACTGGGGCAGACATTGAAGTTTTGTGCAAGGAAGCCGCCTTAAAATCCATCAAACCGTATTTTTCTGATTTAAAAAACATGCAGGAAAAAATCCCTGTTGAAATTCTTGACAAAATAAAGGTCTCAAAAAAACATTTTGAAGACGCACTAAAAAATATTGAACCGTCGGCGATGAGAGAAGTCCTGATACATAAACCGCATGTCAGATGGGCTGATGTCGGCGGGCTGGAGAAGGCAAAAGAAAAATTAAGGGAACTTGTTGAACTGCCGTTGCTTAAACCAGAATTATATATTCAGGCAGGAATAAAACCTTCAAAAGGGGTTCTTCTCCACGGACCGCCCGGCACTGGTAAAACACTTTTGGCAAAAGCCGTGGCTACTGAATCAAATGCGAATTTCATTTCAGTTAAAGGACCAGAGTTAGTTAGCAAATGGGTCGGGGAATCAGAAAAACATGTCAGAGAAATTTTCAAAAAAGCGAAGCAAGTTTCTCCGTCAATAATTTTCTTTGATGAATTTGACAGCATTTCAAAATTGCGTGGCTCGTCAATGAACGACTCAACAGAAAAAATCGTGAACCAACTTTTAACAGAATTAGACGGAATTGAAGAATTAGAAGGAGTTGTTGTAATCGCCGCGACAAACAGAAAGGATTTAATTGATCCTTCTTTATTAAGAGCTGGAAGAATTGATTCAATAATTGAATTGGGAATGCCAGATAAAAAAACAAGAGAAGAAATTTTTAAAGTCCACACAAAAAATATGCCCCTAGAAAAATCATTTAAAATTTCTGAATATATTAAAAAAACAGAAAACTGGACAGGAGCAGACATTGAATCGGTTTGCAGAAATGCAGGAATCAACGCTATAAAACGGGTCTATCAACTAAAACAAAAAATAAAATTA
>DAOWFF010000073.1 GCA_030638105.1 archaeon
ATATGTGGCTTCTGTTGGCGAGGGAATCAACGCAGAAATAATCAGAAATTATATTAAAACCCAAGGAAGAAAAGGCGGGCAATTAAAGTTGGTAGATTTTTTTAAATGATGCCACGAGGTCTTGCCTCGTGGAGATTCACTAGTATCTAAAATAAATTTCTACTTCCTTTCTTCATAATTTCTTTTCAGTTCTTTCTTAACAAAAATATATGCAAGTGAGGAAGAAATAACTGCGGTCAAAATTATGATAATTAAGTTTGAGGTGTTTTCGCTGAATGATATTAACGCTGTTTTTAGTGCGTAAACCCCGAACAAATATAAAACAAAATAAAACACAACTTTGGAAATCAAATCCCATCCAGTTACTTCTGCGTCTTCAATAACTTCCCGAAGGTAAATCGCGATTATAAATCCAATTGCAAGCAAAACCAAAGCACCTGTAAACGCTGGAATTGTAATTAAAATGTTAGTGAAAAAATTTGTCAGCGTCGGGATTTCCAATCTATTAAGACCTATGCTAATGAAAATTATATAGATTGACCACCGAATTACAACAAGGAAAAGTTCAATAAAACTTCCACGGATTTTTTTGTTGAGTTCAAGTTTTTGCGAAAGTTTTTTCAAACTAAAATTAACAATCGCCCCGAGAAAAATTCCAACTAAAATTATCCCGATTGAAATAATTCCTCTGACAATTAACTGATTCACATCTATATTATTAAGAGGGCTGTAACCCCCAAGTTGATTGTAAATTCCCATGTGTTTTATTAGTGTTGATGGTTTTTAAGTTTAATTATTGTGATTATTTAAATATAAAGTTCAATTGATTTTTAAAAAAGATTTTTAAGACTTGGGATAATTAAAGGAGTTCTTCTCCTATAAACTAGGTAGTTATCTCCAAACATTTTTTTTAGATGTATTTCTTCAAGCTTAATCCATAGTAGTTCAAACAAGATGATAATTGGAATAAAAAGAATAAGAAAAGAAATTGAACGGAGCATTACTCCAATCCCAACCAACAGAATAGTGTAACCAAAGAACATGGGATTTCTAGATTTGGAATAAATCCCAGTTGTAATTAATTTATTTAAAGGTGTTAATTGTAATAAATAAAAAAGGCGAGAAGATTTATCATCTAGAGAACTTTTCTCCCTCAATTTAAATTGAGCCATGTTGGTTCCTACATACCAACATAAACCATACACTATCAGAATGAGTCCAACCACATAACCAAACAAGTTTGGTAAATTGAATTTGCCAATATCTATTTGAAATGAAAGCCAGATTAAAAATACTGGAAAAAGTATACAATAAAATATTCTGGCAGATAAGCTAGAAATTGTTTTATAACTCTCTGTATTTTTCATGATTAAATTAAATTTTTTTATTTTAAATAATTATGCAAACAATAAATTCTACCTCCTTTCTTAATTATTTGAGTTTAATTCTTTTCTTAAACCCAAAGAAAGTTTTTCAAATTGCTTCCTGTTCAATCTTTTCCAGGGATTTTTTTTGTGTTTGTTTTTCGGAATGATGTGAAAATGAACATGAGGAACATATTGCTGTGCATTTTTCCCGTTGTTTAACAAAATATTTGAGCCAGAATATTTTTTTCTTAAAACTCCTGCAATTTTTGAGGAAACTTTTATTAATTCACTTAATAATTTTGCTGGAGCATCTTCAATAAATTCTATGTGTTTTTTTGGGATGACCAAAATTTCTGAATTCCCCAGTAAATTAGGATGAGATAAAAAACACAGAACTGATTTTGTCTCATGAATCGTAATAAAGGGATATTCCTTTTTCAAAAAATTCCACTCTGTAATATGTGTTTTTCTTTTTCCAGAGACAAAATCGCAAAATAAGCATTTCATAATAAAATGAATTTTAAATGATTTTTAAGTTTATTCTTTTGCAAATTTCAGAATTTCTTCAGCACATTTTTTCCAAGAATATTTTTTTGCCTCTTTTCTCGCCTGTTTTCCCATTTTTTCTCTTAATTTGTCGTTGGACAAAAGCAAGTC
>DAOWFF010000007.1 GCA_030638105.1 archaeon
TTAAGATATTTAATGAAAATAAATATAATAAAGTAATTGGAAGCCCTGCTTCAATAGATAATATTTTAGATTTAAAATTTTATTTTAATGGAAAATATCCAGATTACCGAGATATTGTGTTTTGGAAACTTGTAAATGATTTAATTCTAAGAGAAAGTTTCAATGAAAAAGAATATCTTGAAAAACTTAAAGAATTTTTTTCAAAATTTAGTGGTTCATCTCTCTTAGAAAGATATGATCCAAGAACTACTATGCGAATAGACGAGCATTTTAGTATGGAGGGTTTGTTCAAAATTTTTCTTGAAGATAACCCAATCAAAAAAGAAGAAAGCCAAAAAGTAATCAAGGATCTGTTTAATTCCAAGGTATATCATCTAAAAGAATTTTTCGATTTAATAAATAAAGTAGACTTTTTAGAGGGGTTGGATTTCAGCGAGGATAAAAAACTAGAAGAGGTTGGAAATAAAGAAGACATGGAGAGATAAAGAATAATGTGAATAAAAATACTAAATTTAGAAGAGTTTAAGGAAAGTTTAAAATGAATAATGAAAACAAATTTTCCTAAAGAGGGGAAAATCATTTAAGAGAGTTTTTATTAAAATCTCTTTTTTCATAAATTTTATGTCCCAACCCGAAAACTTTAAAAATATGAAAATCCTACTTTCATACATGGAACTGACAAGAATAGGAACAAAAGGGCAAATAGTAATTCCTCAAAGAATTAGAAAGGAATTAGAAATAAATGCGGGCTCTGTCCTTGCTGTAGAGACCATGAAGGATTTAGTTATAATAAAAAAAATAGATACAGATTTAATAAGACAATTCAAAGAAGGACTGGATGATTTAAAATCAGGAAGATTAAGAAGAGTTGCTTAATTTTTCTGCATAATTTTTATATTCCTTAAACGCGCTTGGTAGGATTTGAACCTACGACCCCTTCCTTGCTCCAACTTATTTATTTAGGAGGGAAGTGCTCTAATCCAAACTGAGCTACAAGCGCATATTTTTAAATGGTAATATGGTTTAAAAAACATGTTGGTTAAAATACTCGGGGCAATTGATTTAATTGCAGGACTGATTTTAATATCTTCTACAAGCATAAATTTCCCAAGTCAGGCATTAATGATTTTCGGACTGATTTTGTTAGCCAAGTCCTCGCTGGGATTTTTAAAGGATTTTGCGAGTTGGGTTGATTTTTTATGCGGAACGATTTTCCTCACATCAATAATAGTTTCTGTTTCAGCAATAATTAGTTTAATTTTTGGGTTATTACTTTTACAAAAAGGGATTTTTTCTTTTCTTTGATTGGAGAAAAAATCTCATTCATTCAAAAAGATATTGTAAGTTATTTTAAAAGAAAGGGATTTTAGTTTTTTGTGAAATGCGGAGTAAAGGAAAGCTCCCGACCTCGCACGAAGTTGAATTTGGATTATACTTCTACCACGAAATCGCTCGTCGAACCAAATCGTAAGCACTGGAATTGTTTTTGAATTTAACCGAATTGAATGTTCTAATCTACTTAGAATAAATCCTATCTTACGATAGGATAAAATGCGGAGTAAAGGATTCGAACCTTCGTAAGCACTAAGCTAACGGATTTTGAGTCCGTCCCGTTTGACCACTCCGGCAACTCCGCATAAAAGAAGAATTAAACAAGAAGTTATAAAGGTTTTTATTCGCGGAGTGGGAAAACTAGTTTGACTTCTCCGACCGAGCAATGTACACGAGCATTAATCACGAAGTCTATGTTTTTCTTCGTGAGTGTGCTTGGGAGTTACTCCGCTTAATAAATAAATACGAGAAAGAACAATATAAAAAACTTTAGGCTCACCAGAGTCATCCTTTGAGGAAGGCACAGCAGTGTCATCCTTTGAGGAAGAATTATTTAATTTTCCCAATTTTCTTTGAAACTTCATTCAAGTCCTTTTTTAGTGCTCCAATAGAATTCTTAAAAACTTCTTCAACACTCAATTGTCCGAATGATTCCAAGCTAATCTTAAGTTCTTTTGTAGGAGAAATTTCTATTGCGTCCTTTCCCTGTTTTTTGCACGCCTCTACACAAACCTCACACATATCACATTTTAAACTATCTTCAATAATAACTTTCCCGTCTTTTTCTTTTAAAATTTTCTGCGGACAAAAATCCACAATTTCTTTCGGGCAGTCCTTGTTTATTTTTACATCAACAATATTTCTGTAAAACATTAAACCAGGAGAAAACTTTGCGTGTTTATTTCCTGTTCCAACTTTTGCCGTCGCTAAAATTTCTAATTCTTGTCCTTTATTCAAAGAAGTTATCGGAATTTCCCCATAAACAATTTCTGCATTACCTGAAAAATCCCCAGAATAAATCATGCCTTCTTTTTTAACTTTTAATTTTAGTTTTACAACTGTTTTATCATCCATAGATTTTTCTGTTTTTAAGGGAACCAATCCAATTCTGTGAGCAATTGTTTCGTCGTATAGTGGGGAATCATTTCTAATAATATCAACTTCATCAACAGCAAGAATTGGAATGTGATTCAGATACCTCCTGACAGCATTCGCCAAACTCTCGCTAACTTCTGCTACAAATTTAATCTGGTTATTTTTTTTATTTATTAATCTCATTTTATTTCCTAATTGTTTTTGTTTTTAAATTTATGTAATCAAGGTCTTCTTCCACGTCTTCCGCCTTTGATTTTTGGACCCCCTCTCGGAATCCGCGTTGTATCAAGGATGTTCAGTATTTTAAAACCTTCTCTTGACAAACTTTTGATTATTGCATTTGAGCCAGGTCCTGGCCCGGGATTTCTGGTTTTTGTCCTGATTCTGACATACAATAACTTGACATTCATATCCTTGATATTTTCAGAAATTCTTTTTGCGATGAACATTGCAATAGTCGGATTCGCTTTTAACCTGCCGTGTTTTGTAACCATCCCTCCTGTAACCTTTGTCAAAGTTCTCCCAGACATATCTGTAACATGCACGATGGTGTTATTAAAAGAAGTATAAATATTTACAACCGCCTCAAAAGATTTTTTCTCCTCTTGTTTTTTAAAATTTTTATTCTCGTCAGCAACAGCCAAATTTGTTTTTTCCTCTATTTTTTTAGACGGCTCTTTTTCTTTTTCAACAAATTTTTTTAACGGCTTTTCTTTTCCAATCTTTTCAGTATTTTTTTTAGAGGATTTTTTTTCAACTGGTTTTTCATTTTCTTTAACTTCGCCAGTTTCTTTTTTCCCGTCGGTTTTTTCTTTGCCCCCTAATTCAGTGTTTTGGGGTACACCGAGAGGTGCTGTTTTACTTTTCATTTTTCTCTTCCTCTAATTTAGTTTCTTCTTCTTTTACTTCTTCAACTTTCTCTTCAACATTTTTCTTAGCATCTTCTTCTACTTTTTCAGTTTCATTTTCTTTTTTTTCTTCGGTTTTTTCGTCAACCTTTAATTCCTCTTTCTCTTCTTCTACTTTTTCTTTAACTGCTCCTTCTTTTTTTATTTTTGTCGCTTTCAAAGAAATTTTATTTTCTAATTCAACAGGAACAATATATGACGGAGAATTAACAATGTTCCCATTCACTAAAACCTTTTTGTGTGTGATTAATTGCCTTGCTCCTTTTGGAGTCCTCGCAAGTTTTTTGTTTACAAGAATTGTCTGAAGTCGTCTTTGCAAATAGTCCTTTTTATCCAAAGACAAAATATCTGCAATTGAATTAATTTCCAATCCAATTTTTTTCAGTTTATCAAATAAGACCTGCTGTTCTTCTGGACCAGCCAAAATAAGTTTCTTCCCTTTCTCTCTTATTGATTTAATTCTTGCTTCTGCTTTCCAAATTTCTTTTTTATTTTTCAAACCAAATTCTTCTTTTATTTCTGCTTCCTCGTCAATCCGCACCTTATCAAACGGCCGTTTTGGTTTTGAATATGTTTTATGTTTTCGTTTCATTTTCTTCCTCCATGTTCAACTGGCTTTTTTTTAATTCCTGCACCTTTTCTCCTGTTTCTTCTGAAGTTGCTCTTTGTTCTTTGTCCTCTTAACGGAAGCCCGCTCATGTGCCTGTAGCCCCTGTAACTCTTGATTTTTTTCAGTCGTTTAATATCAAATTCATTTTGAAGTTCTAAATCACTTCCAATCAAATGCTTATTTTCCCCTGTTTCAAAATCATCCCGCCTGTTTACAATCTGCTTCGGAAGTTTCGGCTTTTTCATAAACTCATTTACCTTCGCGATTTCATCAGTTGTCAGAGAACCAATTTTTCTGTTCTTGTCAATTTTCAATAATTTACAAATAGCATTAGACAAACTCCAAGAAATGCCTTTTACTTTTGTAAGGCCTGGATAAATTTTCATACGACCTTCTATGTCTTTGAACAAAATTCTGACTATTCTGTCTTCTTGTTGTTCCTGACTTTCTTTTCCCGACGGCAATTCCTGTTTTTGTGTTTTGGTTTCCATTTAAGATGTGAATAAATTGTATCTTTCAAATTCTGTTAGTTCTTTGATTATTCTTTTTTCAACGGCTTTCTCAGGGTCTGGCAAATTCTGAACCCTTTTTTTCATGTCTTCAAACGACTCAAATTCTTTTTCTTCTCTTTGCTTTATGATTTCTTGCATATGTTTTTTCCCAAGACCTGGGAGCAATTCTATCTGGTGAATTCGTTTATTTATTGCTCCTGATTTATTAAAAAACTCAATGAACTTTTCTGGCTTTTCTTTAACCATCTTCGCCACGAATTCTTCAAGTTGTTCTTTAGCTGTCTCAGTTAATTTTTCTTTGTGCAGTCGTCCGAGAATATAATATATTTTATCCCTTTTGCCCTCGCCAATATAAACTTCCTCTCCAATTTCCAGAGTCATCCCCCGTCTTGGAACCAGTTCTAAAAGAACCAAATTTTCCTTTCCAACGGCCTGAGCTATCGGCATTATTTTTCCTTCCAAGGGATATCCATTTGGTAAATATTCTAAGATTGTTGCATATTCTTCTCGTTCCATTTTTTTTATTTGAACTCTTTGACAGTTTCAAGTATTTTTTTTGTTTCATCTTCGTCTAAACTAACATCAACAAAAATTTTGTTTAATTCTTCTGAATTTTCAGGCATTAAATCAATTACTTTCACAAGATATTCAACCCGCATTTTCATCAGGTCCAAGTCCTCAAGTTTTTTTCTTAGTTCTTTAGCTTCTTTGTGATTTAATTTTGTGAACTTTTTTATAAATCCTGCTACATCTACCTCGCTGTCTTCTGTTTTTTTTATGAACTCCAATGACTCTGCCATGCTCAAAGGTTTGGTATTTTTTATCATATTATTTTATTGTTTTATTTTTTTTAAATGTATTGGCTCAATCAAAAATCTCTTTTCTTTTGACAAGTCATTAATTTTAACCATGTAGCTTTTTCCTCTCTTGCTTTCAATCACTCCTGTTCTTCCCTGCAATCTTTCTGGAAAACTTGACTGCACAGCTGGTTCCCTTACAACAGCAACAGAGTCCCCTTTTTCCAACTCCTGAAAATACCTGCTGAGTTGCAATTTTCCCCGTGTTCTGATTTGTTTTTTTCTTACCATGATTAAGTCAGAAATTTTTTATTTAAAAAACTATTGTTTGGGATATTTATTTTTTTCATTCACTCATACCTCAGTGCATCAGCTGGTTTTAATTTTGCTGCCTGCATTGCTGGGAAAACCCCGGACATTGCCCCGATTAAAAAAGAAAACATTAAAGCCCCGCCAATTAAAGAGATGCCTGTGTCTGCCTGTAATAAATTTGTTCCTAATGCGACAGACGCAATGTATTCTGCACTTTTGCTCAATCCAATTCCAATGCCGATTCCAATCATGCCCCCGACTAATCCTAAAAGTCCGGACTCAAATAAAAAAATCAGCAAGATGTCTGAATTTTTCGCACCGACCGCTTTCATTGTTCCGATTTCTTTTGTCCTCTCTAAAACAGAAGTATACATTGTGTTCATAATGCCGATTCCTCCGACAAGCAGGGAAATCCCAGCAATGCCGACTAAAACCGCTTGGACAACTCCGAAAATATTTGAAAAAGTTTCAAGCAGTTGTTCAGATGTCTGGACATTAAATGTTTCTTCTCCTTCTTTTTCTCCACGAAATCTTCTCAACTTCCGTTCTATTTCTTCAGCAACATTTGTCGGCTCAAAACCTTGGGCTGTCTTAACCATAATCATGCTTTCTTCTTCTGGAATTTCAAAAATTTCTCTTAAAGTTTCTTTCGGAATATAAAGAGCATTGTCGTCGTTCGGGTCCCCTGTTTTTTCCATCACTCCGACAACCTTGAATTCATAGCCCTCTATTTCAATTGTGTTTCTTAATCTAACTGGGCTGTCCCAAACATTTTTGTAAGCGTGATTATTTCCCACGACAACTTTGAACTTTTCCCCTTTCTTAAATTCCTTTCCTTCTTCCATATAAAAAAAACCAAATTCATTCCAGAACTCTGCATCTTCTGGGTCTATTCCTCCGACAAAAATAATTTTTGATTCATCTTTAAAATTTGTCTGTCCGTATTTGGAAATATAGCCCACAGCGTCTTTAACTCCGCGGATATTTTTTATAAACTCCAAATCCTTGTTTGTAAGAATCAGCGACTCTGTTGTGATAGAACCAGGCGGAGCAAAGACCCCAGACATGATAATTATTTTGTCGCTTCCCAATTGTTCAAACTGTTCATTAATCGCGTTTTGCAAACCCTGCCCCAGCGACATCAAAGCCACAACAGCAGCAATCCCAATAAAAATCCCAATCATAGTCAGCCAAGAACGCAGTTTTCTTCGCCTGAGATTATTAAATGCAAGGAAGAAGTAATCTTTCATTTTAACTCCTATCTACTTGGGTTCTTATCTCATAAGATTTATCTGGAAAAAGTTTATCAGCAATTATCATTAATCCTCGGTACATTCCAGACATCTCAAATTCAGAGGGATGGCTTACATCCATATCCTTTAGCATTTCACGATTTGAATAGCATCTTTGTCCATAACGCCATCCATAATTCCATTGAACAATTGTATCAGAATCAAATTTTTCTCCATCTTTATAACTATCTACATACCCTTCTATCTGATTTTCTTTTTTTCCATCAACAATCAAAATTAATGTTATGTTTTTCATTTTCAATTACCCTCTTTTAATTTTTTTAATTTCCTTTTCTTTCTAATTCTGTAACCAAAATATACAAGAACCAAAACTACAATTATAATTGGGGTAGTGTAACTGGGTTTTTTCACAAGCCCGAGTTCTTGCGCTTCTTTTAAAGAATAAATTTTCAGAGCAATGTTTTTATTTTCTGTGAATTCTTTGTTTGTTGCGTCTCGGAATTTTAAATTCACAGGCAAAATTATTGTGCCTGCAACATCTGCACCAATATAAGCACTGAACTCAACACTATCAAAATCATCGCTGTCAATATCTCCGATGTATTGCTCTTTTTCTGAAATGAATTTCAACCCGCCAGCATCATTCACATTTAAATAAACAAACTTCACATCTGCTAAACCAGAATTAACCAGTTTAATTGAAAAAGTATTTTCCTTGCCCTTAATCAAAACCTCAGAATCAATCAGCGAGACCTTGAGTTCTGGTTCTGAATTTACAGTCAAACTTATTAATTCCTGTTTTGTTGAAGAATTTCCATCTTCGTCTTCATAACTAATTTCCACAGGAATTTTGTAAATCCCCGAGGCAGTTGCAGGCAAGACAATCAACTTGAATTTAAAGTCCTCTTCTTCTTCATCTTCCAACTCATCTAAAAATTTTTCAGAACTTGACTGATAAGGTGCAAAAGGAACATCCCCTGACAAATCCAGTTTAACATTTAAATTGTAAACATAATCCTCAAAAATATTTTCCACTTCAATCACAATACTCGCCACTTGTCCAGGAGCCACTTCTTCTGGCAAAGTTGAAACATCTGTAATTGAAACACCCGAAATAAAATTCAAA
>DAOWFF010000003.1 GCA_030638105.1 archaeon
GTTGTGTCAATCGCCGGCGGTTTTGTTGGTTTGGGAGTAACTGCAGGCTTGCTGACTGCGGCGTTGGGATGGGCGTTGCAAAGACCTATAACTGGGATTGCAGGTTGGTTGATGGTTATAGTAACAAAGCCATTTGAAATCGGAGACAGAATTATTATTGGAAATGTGAGGGGCGATGTTACAAACATAACAATCACTCATGTTTATCTAAGCGAATTCGGAGGGACAATTGGTGGGGAAGAATTATCCGGAAGAAAAGTAATAATTCCTAACTCTGTTTTATTTGAAGATAACATTATAAATTACACTTCGCAAAACGAATATATTCTTGACGAAGTGGCATTCGCAATAACGCACGAAAGCGACATAGAAAAAGCAAAAGAAATCGCGAAAAAGGGTGCTAAAAAAATTACGAAAAAATTTGTAAAATACGACCAGAAAAAACCTTTTGTGAGATGCAATTTTCAGCCGTCGGGAATTGACATAAGAGTTAGATATTACACAATAGCGTCGGTGAGACAGGAAACACATTCAAAAATCACAGAAGAAATTTTTAAAGAAATTAAAAAAGAAGACAGAGTTAAACTTGCATATCCACACACCGAACTTTTTTTGAACAAAAGAAAAAAACAAAATTTAGATTCTGATTAATTTTTCTTCCCCAGTTTTCATATTCTTAATTTTAAATTTCTTATTTTTTATTTCTTTCTCTCCGACAAAAATAACTTTCTGAATTTTGTAAGCGTTTGCATATTCTAATGCCTTTGACGGCTTTCCGTAGAACATTGAAACATTTTTTCCTTGTTTCCGAAGCTGTTGTGAGATTTTTATTGATTCTTTGTCCTGATTAAGCGAAATAACAAGAATTTTTTCTTTTTCATATTTTATTTTAGCAAGAGACATTAATCTTTCAAGTCCAAAAGAAATTCCTGTACACTGAATATTGTTAAACATATAACTTCCTCCGGCAATTGCAGGAACTTCGTAAACAATTCCATTGTAATAACTTAATCCCCTAGCTAAAGCAGGATTAAACTTTACTTTAACACCATAATTCTTGCAGTATTTTTTCAGTTCTTTAATATCTTTGTACGCTTTATATTTTTTAAAATAACTTTCTGGTTTTCTGATAACATCAAAAACTTTTTCAGCACCAAGCTTTTTCAAATCAGCACAAACTTTTTTTTCACCAAATTTTTCTAATTTATCAAGTTCTCTCATCACCTGATTTTTATTTTTCTTGTCTACTTTCTTGTCTTCCAGAATTTCATTTAATAATTTTCTGGAATTAATTTCCATTATTTTTTTAATTCCTAACTCTTCCATAACCTTAGACGCAATAACTATAATTTCTGCCTCATCTTTAATCGTGCTTCCAATAATATCAACATCACATTGCGTGAATTGCCTGAATCTATCTGCAGAAATCGGCTCGTCTCTGAACACTGGTCCAACTTCATATCTTTTGTAAGGAAGTTTTTTATTTTTCATTAATCTTTTTAACTGAAATGTAAATTCATATCTCAGAGCGAGTTTTCTTTTTCCTTTGTCCTGCAATTTAAAAATATCTGAAACTGCCTCGTCGTTTGAATTATTTCCCTTGACAAATTCTTCATATTCTATAACTGGGGTTTCAAGTGGTTCAAAATTATATTTCTCAAAAATATCAATCAGGATTTTTTTTATCTCTGCTCTTTTTTCAGCGTTGTCGCCAGTGAAATCTTTAAAGCCCTTAATTGTTTCTGTTTTCATCTCCATCCCTCACAATCTTCTTTAGAACTTTGATTATAAATACATATTTGTAATGATTGGAAGGATGTTTGATTAGTGCAATAAGGACAAGTTATCTTAAAAATTATTTTATTTATTCCAAGATTGAATGTATCAATCTCATTTGGATTTATTCTTATTTCAAAAAAAGTACTATTATAACCTGAACTAGACAATTCTTTTAGGTTCCAAAAAGGCGAATCTCCATCAAAATCTTCTTTTTTGTTCCATGAAAACAAATCTGATTCTATCTCTACACGGATATATGGAGCAATAGATTTACCAGTGTTAATAATTCCCACAGCCAATAATTTTTTATTTTTGGATATATCAGAAAATTTATATTTTTGGTATGCTTGAGAAGAAACCAAAAGCAAATCCGCTTGTTTAGACTGAGAAGTTCTATCTAATATTTCTGTTTGTTTATTAGAAATGTCTCTTTGGTTTTTCATAATATCAGATTGATTTGATAGAATTAATACTTGAAGGAATATAAGCAAGATAGTTATAAACCCAAGATATAATTTTATATCTTTCTCGAATTCTTTTTTATCCTTATATTTTATTAATCTTACCATTGAAAAAATTGGTAAAAGGATCATAAAAATTATTATCACTACAAAAATTGCTGGAACATATTTATTTGCAATTAATGCTAAAAATAATATCTTTTTATAAAAAATTAATGGCAAAATTACTAATAATCCAAAAATTATCCAAGCATACCATTTTACATCAAAATTTTTATTTTTCATTTTCTTTTTTCTCCAAGGGCGGAACTCGAGTAGCCTCTTGTTGCACCTCTCTCGCTTCGCTCAAGGGCGGAAGGAGTAACCAGTTCAATAGTGTTCGGTTTAACTCTTTCTTCCCCTTTATATTTATTTATAGAAGCATAGCTATTAAAATCTTTCTCAATGCCGATACTGGCTGATTTTAATTGTCATGAGTAAACTATGACGTGAGGTTTTTTAAATTCTTCTACTGGGATAATTTTTGTAGATTTTTTAACTCTTGCTTAAGATTTCCTAAAATTTTTTTAGAATCTCCTATTTCTATATCGCATTTTTCTTGTCTTTTTAATGAGGCTCTATCTACTTGTCTTATGGCTTTTAAAGGATCTTTTTCAATCAAAGAGATTAATTTTTCAAATTCTTTTTTAGCAAGATTTTTCCAACTAATTAATTTCTTTAGCCTTTCTTTTTCTCCAAATAAATGAAAATTAGTTTGTTCTTCTTTAATTTCATCTTCATTTAACTTTACTTTATTA
>DAOWFF010000071.1 GCA_030638105.1 archaeon
CAAAAAAAAATTCTTAAAAAAAATTCTCCTGAGATAATCTGGCAATTTTTAATAATGAAGCATAATGAACATGAAATTGAAAAAGCTAAAAAAATGGCAAAGAAACTTAGAATTTCTATTGATTTTCGTCCCGTTAGAACAGATTTAGGACAGGAAATTTTTGAGAATGATAAAACTAAAATAGAAAAATACCAAAAATGGTTGCCTTCAAAAGATGTTTATAGCAGATTTGATTATAAGAAAAAGAAAAAGAAATCTAAACTCAAAACATGTATGTTTCTCTGGACTCAATCAACAATAAGCTGGGATGGAACAGTATACCCTTGTTGTGCGGTATATGATTTTAAATATAATTTTGGGAATATGTTTAAAGAAGGTTCTTTTAGAAAAATTTGGAACAACAAAATGTATCAAGAAGCCAGAAAAATAGTCAGGGATAAAAAAGTAATAAATTCTTCAAATGTGTGTTCTCCGTGTATGCTAAACGGTTTTATTGATTACTAAAATTTATTTTCTGATTTCTAAATCTCAAATAATCCCAAATCACCGAAATTTTCTCCAATTTGTAATTAAAAAATCTTTCATAAGATATGTCCAGAAACAAATGAAATGCAAATCCAATTAAGATATAGAAAAAATATATGTGAAAAAATTTCCCAAAAATATAAAGTAAAGCAAGTATTTCTATTCCATGCAAAGAATAAAAACAATTTTTTTCGTTTTTTCTTTCTTTTATTGAAAGTTTTCTATACCTCAAAGACCGAGAACAAAACCACTTATAAGCCCTTCTCAAATTCCAATCTTTTTTTTCATAAACATAATACAAATAATGGTCAACATCAATTAAAACAGAAGATAAAAATATAATCAAAAATCCAGTTAGTTCAATAGACGGAAAAACGAAAAAAATTAAAATAGAAAAAATAAGTCCGAAAATTATATGCTGTTTTGGGTACATCTTATTCTTCAATCCTTTTTACCATGTCTGTGAAAGCTGGACGAGTGATTAAAACACCGACGCTGATTCCCAAAATAGTTGTTATTGCAAATCCTTTTAACAAACCAGCACCTGCCCACAGCAACGGGAGTAAGGCGACAACTGCAGTAAAATATGTTCCCAGAATAATTGCAAAAGCCCTTTTCATTCTTTGTTTTATGCTCAGGAACATGCCTTGTTTCGCCTCGTCCAAAATAATAATTTGGCTGTCAATTCCTGTTCCTATCGTCGCTAAAATTCCTGCAATGCTCGGCAAATCAAGATTCCATTCTATAAAAGAAGCAACCCCCAGAATAATAATTATCTCAGAAATACTTGTAATCAGCAAGGCGATTGAGGACTTGAATTTTTTATACCTGAAAAAAACAACTATTGAAACCGCAATAAGTGCAGCCAAACCAGCCAAGAAAATTGATTTAATAAATTCCTTCCCTAGGGTCGGAGAAATTGTGTCAAGTTTAACTATCTCGAGTTTGTAGGGTAAGCTCCCAGTGATTAAAACTGTTTGTAATTTGTGCATTGATTTTTCAGCGTCTTCATATGCCTCGCTTTGGATTTCTCCTGTTCCAGAACCAGAAATAACTATCTGTGTTTCTACTCTGCCCTTAAGTCCCTTTCCAATAAACAAACTATCAACAAGATTATCATCTAAATAAAGGTCTAATTTTTCAGACAAGTATTCGGGATTTTCAACATTTATTTCCAAGCCACCAGTTACATTTGCGTGTTTGTTTGCTGCCTCTTCACTCAAAAAAATTGAAAATTTAAATCTGCAAAAATACCCTGTTTCAGATTTCTGACAAGTATCTATCCCCGCACAAGTCGCATCATTTCTGCAAACAGAAGTAACATCTTTATCACCGCCGACGAAAACCGTTTCATTTCCGATTTTAGCTTCAAATTTTCCTTGCTTAGAAATTAGTTCTTCTAAATCCTTTGGAGTTGCACCTGCGATTTCAATCAAGACATAATTGTCTCCGGATAAATCAGAAACAGAACGAACATTCATGTCAGCGATTCCATAAACATCCAACCGATTACTTATTACTTTTACTAAATCCCCCACCTCTGAAGAAGAAAGTTTTTTCTCCTGTGCTTGAACCAAAGCCCTTGAGCCACCTTCCAAATCCAGACCCAACATAATATTTGTCTTCGGTATTTCAGAAACAATCACTTCTGGAATTTCATCCGAATAAAAAATAATTTCAGAGTCCTGTGTTTTAAAAATTGTTTTTACATTTTCATTAGAGGAAAATTTTTCCAGAACAATTTTTGAAAAGTCCTCAATCCCATCTATTTTTTCGTCATCAATGCCGACAATTATTTGCCCTTGTTTCAGTCCTTGTTCAAAAGCCGAAGAATTTTGATCCACATTTGTTATCAACACCCCTTCCTGAAAAAATGCTGGGGACAATCCAAAAATAGATAGCAAAGACAAAGCCAGAACAATTATCAAAAGCCATATTCTAAAACCAAGTTTCATCTGGATTTCCTCCATGAAAAACGAATGAGTGAAAATCTTCCTCTGGACCTACTTGGTTGATTTACCCTAATTTTCATTTTTTTTCACATACCATTTTAATATTGAAACATTTGTTATCCAGGTGTTCAGGATGTCAAATCCCAGACCAATAACAAGGATTGTGAAAATTTGGCTCAGGACAACTGAAAAAGAACTCACGATAATTAATGCAAAAGTTATCGCAAGAAGAGATGTCAGGGTCATTGTCATCCCTGTTTTAAACGCCCCGAAAATCCTGTTGTTTAAATTGCCCTCGGTTCTTTTTAAAATTCTTGTTGTCAGCAAAATATCTGTGTCCACAGAATAACCAATTATCATTAAAAAAGCAACAATTCCCGCAGTTGACATTTTCATTCCAAGCAAATTTACAAAAACCAGCGTCATTAAAATGTCGGCAAAAGCAGAAACAATAACTGCAGTTGAAGGAACAATTGTCCTGAAAATAATAAAAACAACTATTGCCATAAAAATAAATGCGAACAAAATTGCAATCAAAAGTTGCCTGTAAAAATTCTCGCTTAAAGCCGAACCAGTAAATTCAAAACTGCTGTTCTCGTTATTAAGTTCATAACCAAGATATTCCTCAAGGACATTTCTTGTTTCTTCAGCGTCGCTCTTCGTTTCAATAATCACTGCCTTTTGTTCCTTGGTTATTAAATCATAAATTTCTCGTGTGTTAATGTCTTCAAGTTTTTCTGAGAGTGCTCCTTTTAAATCAGCAGTGTCAATCTTTTGATGGACTGTTACAGAAGTCCCGCCAGTAAGAGAAATATCTTTGTAAATAAAATCCTGATTATTAGAATAAAAAACTCCCATATAAATAAAACAAAACAACAAAAGCCCAGCTGGAATTAACAAAAGTAATTTATAGTTCTTGTCGTGAAAATCGCCAAAGCTTTTTTTTATTTTATTTTCTTCTTGTTCCATTTTATTTTTTATGCGGGGCTGGGAGTCGAGGCCTCGAAGAGGTCATCCCTGTGGGAAACTCGGAGGGTGAGACCCTATGCGCCGGCCGGGGGTC
>DAOWFF010000037.1 GCA_030638105.1 archaeon
ATCTATAAAGTTCTTCTTACCCTTTCTTTTTTATACTAAACTAACGATTGAACTTTGCTCCGAAAAACTTATTTTATCTTGAGTTCTATGTTTATGAAATCCAACTTATCAATCCTTTTTTATATCAAAGAAATCGCACCATGCTCGCAGGAATTTACACACGCTCCGCAATCTATACATTTTTTTGGGTTAAATTCTATTTTGTTTCCTCTTGTCAAAGCTCCAGTAGGGCAGACCTCAACGCATCCATTACATTCTCCCTTACACGAACAACTTGTGCATTTTCCGTCTTTCCAGCAACACTTTTCATAATCAATTTTAATTGGCATAAAAATAAAAAATTTGGTGATTTAAATATCTTTCTGAATTTTTTATGAATTTATAAGATTGGGAAATTAGTGGGTTTAAATTCTATTGTTGGCTTTGGCGAAAGATAAGTTTTTAAGTTTTGTTTTTCTTTTTTAATTTATGGTAGAAAAGAAATTAGTTTTTAATGGAAGTGCTGGTTGGTTGCTTTTTTGGTTAATAGTCGCTCCACCTATAGGATATATCTGGTTAATATTCGGAATGAAAAATGGCGAGATTAAAATTTAAGATGAGGAATATTTTATCAAATTATCTTTTAATTATTTAGAAGTTCTTTTATGGAAGTTAATCCAGTTTCAATATCTTTCCTTAATCTATCTATATTTTTTCCAATATAATCACTAGCATTATCAATTTGTGTTAATTTCATATGAATATTCTTAAAATCAGATAATCTATTTATTACATTTTCTACTTCTTTTTGAATTTCCTCTATTGGAATCTCTTTCTGTTTTGATTCCATTCCTTTCTCTACAAATAATCTAGCAACCCTAATAGCCAAATAAATTCCTTGATCAAATGATGTAACCATATAATTATTTGTAATTTTTACAGGAGTTAAAGCAGAAGGTATTTGAGATTGATGTTTAAACAAAAATATTCCAAATTTGGCATTTCTATTTTCAATTGCATCATTAATTTCATCTATTGTTTTTTTGTATGAATAAGCAGAACTATCCTTACATTCGATAACGATTTTTTTGTTTTCATTTCCATTGATATCGATAACTATATCCCCGATTTTATTGTTCTTACCTTGAATATCTCCTGTAGGAGATACTTTATCTTCATATTCAGAACAAAAATCCTCAACTGTTTCAAGAGCAACTTCCTCAAAATTGCTCCCTTTTAATGTTGTCTTCTCTATTAGTTCTTTTGTTGCCTTCTCTTTTATTAATTCGTCTCTTAAATCTTGTATTTTTTTGAAAATTTCTTCTTTTAATTTTTTAATCGGAGAATCATCTTCAAAAGGACTTAACAAATCACTAATTTTTCCTTTCCTTTTATCAAAGTAATCTTCAAATAGTATTCTCATTTTTCCTAAGGAACTTGAATTACTATCAATATCAAGAGTTTTTTCAATCATATTTCTCATATCTTTTGATTGATTTTCAGAATTTTTGAGTAATTCCCCAAATTCTTTCTCAAGATTATTCTTAATATCTTTTGATTGACTTTCCAAACTTTTTAATAGTTCTTTAAACTCTTTTTCAACATAATCCACATTATCAGTCAGATAAAGATTTCTTAATCCTATCGCACCGATTATTATTGCTTTTTTAATAAAATCTTCTCTTTTATTTTCATTAATGTCTTTTAGAATTTTAGAAGTATTTGCATCATCAATAACAATATTATTAATAATTATAGAGTCATTTTCTACTTTCACTTTTTTATCTTGTTCGTCCATAAAGATGAATTAAAAAGATAGTTTAAAAATCTTCTTTTAGACAAAGAAGGTAAAAACAGAACCCCTAATTTTCTTTTTTTCAAAAATCCAACCTTTACTTTCCGCGTGTGATTTCCGTTTAGGATTGCCGAGCGATTTCGTGGTAGGGACAAATTGGAAAATAAATCCCCGTGCGAAGTCGGGAGTTAGAAAAAAATCGCCCAACCGCAAAAGAAGGAGGGTTTGATAAAGGGAACCTTGGTTCCCATTATACGTCCAGCACAACCTGCACAACCCATCCATCTGTATTTTTCTTCACAAACATTTCGTTGTATGTAACTGCCTTAACATCAAGATGAACCTCATAATTTTCAACATTGTCCCCTGAGACCTCTGCCATAAGTTCGTCATCTTTAATTTTTATGTTTTTAATTTTAGACAGAAAAAAATTCTTGCTGTCAAGCAAAAACAAAAATTCCTCTAAAAAATTGTAAAGCAAACTCTCAGAATTTTTTCCTTTAACTTTAATTTTAAATTTTTTCTTTTCTTTAACCTTGCCGTCAAACATTGAATTGAACATTGCCAAAGCCGAATTTTCAAAGACCTCTTCCATGGTTTTGCCGAACGCCTGAAATTTTATGTCTGCAGTATGTTCAAGGAATTTAAATTTTGGATTTTCCATTTCAATCTGTCCAGCAAAATAATTTTAATTGTCTCGGGGAAAAAACACTTACCTGAGTCGGAGATACAGTTATCAGGACCGACTGAACATAAACATCTTTTTCTTCATAATTCTCTAATTCACAACTATTTCCTAATCCGCATATTTTTGCTTCGCACTTTAAATAATCTGGTTTTCTTTCTTCAATTTTTTCCCTAACACCCAACGGAAAATCTACATCATCCCAATTAACTGGAAGAGTTTCTAAATCTAAAATCTCTTCTCTTAAACTTTTATCTAACTGGATTTCTCTTAAAATCGCAATCTCTGTTTCATAAATTACTGAAGAAGTATCTGTTTCTCCAATATCCCATCCGCCCAAAATTATTAAAAAAACACTTATTATCAGCAAGATTGAAACAAATGCTTCCACAATTCTTACCCATCCGCGTCGGTTTTTATTTTTAATTATCATTTACCACACCTTGATTGTTATAAATCCCTGCAAAATATTTGCTTCCCCGTCAATATAATGAACTGGAATTCTTTTAGCATAAACATTAACACTTTGAGGGATTTTTTCTTCGGGCTCAATCACCTCTTCGCCGTTGTCCTCAAAACTAAAAAAAAATTCAATTTCTTGAGGAACATTTAATTCATCTTTTAAGACCTCATAATTATAATCTCCATCAATTAACTCTGACACTTTATTCTCAAAAATATATTTTTTAGTTTTTGTTAGTCCTCTTCTGTATTTTGTATCCACCACATTAAAACAAGCGGTTTTTGTTTCTAATTCTGCAAATTCTGAAGAGTTATAAATTTTAAAAAAATAATTCCCAGTATCCCCTCGGGTTATTTGTAAATCTCCTTCAGAACCTTCAGAAACAGATGAACCTTGAGCAATTCCCATAGAATCTTTAATAGCAACTCTTGTTCCAATTTCTTCATTTCCAAAATTTTCTAATTTTATACAAAGTTGAGGAAGTGATAAATCTTTATCAATAGAAATTGTCGTGCTTGTTACTTCTGCGGAAAATTTTTCAATTAATTTTTTTTCTAAAGAATCTAAAACATTTTGTTTATCTTTTTGAATTCTTGTTGCAGGTTCTACAATTGAATATAAAAAAGTCAGAAACACAACGAACAAAACAAAAGATAACACAACTCCTACATGCGATGCCTGACGATTTTTTGGAAAAAACAAGCCCCTCTTTTTTTTATTCATAGATGAGTGAATGGTTTTATATTTATTAATTTATGTTTTGTAAATTTATGTGAAAAAAAT